>JASLXI010000027.1 GCA_030740415.1 Dehalococcoidia bacterium | reverse complement strand
GGGGTAGGAAGTTTATGAGTATGCCAAAGATGTTTCCGAGTCCACTAGAGCCTTTTACTCTTATTTCGACGCCGGTAACATCGGCCCCAGCGTTCTCAAGCATCTCGAAGATGCTGGCTGTGCCCTCTTTGAGAGAGCTGTACGAACGACCTCCAGCGTCGACAATCCTCAGGGAATCCTGGTTTACCTCAATGGTGGTTATCTGCCTGTCCTTGGCCATTTGGATTACCTGGCTGATGGGTATTTCTTGGGAGCCCGAAGGCGCCTGGAAAAAGGTAAAGAAGATGGCTACTACTGCCACTATTATGAGGAGGTATACGAAGCTATTTCTCAGCCACTGACTATTCATGATATACGCACTAATGAGATGCTTTCTGGACCCCGCCAATTAATCTTACCTTAAAGCGTGAGTGAAAGCAAAGTCCGGGCTGTCTGTCCAGGTAGGAACGGACCCCTTACCAATACCCTCACAAGGGCGGCTAGGTCACTGGCTCGTCTTCTTAACAAGTCCCGTTAGGAACCGACATAATACAGGAAAATATCCCTCGCCTCCCACCATATAGGTCTTGTTGTGGCTGGCCCGCGGTATGGCAAAGAACTCTTTAGGTCCATTGGTTGCTTGATACAGTTGCCTCCCCGACTCAATCGGCACCACTTTATCTTTATTGCCATGAAGGATGAGCAGAGGAATCGAGATGTCGTCGATCTTGGATACGGGGCCGAATTTGGTACCAAGGAGAGCGCCAATGGGAAGTGGGGGATGGTTCTTTCGGCTATATCCGATATAGAAGTGAAGGGGAATTCCTGGATAAGGGCGTATGACGTACGCCTGGAGACTAGGTCTACTGCGACTGCACATTCCAGTGAGCACACAAAGAAGACTACCTTCCCACGGTCCACATCCTGGCGAGATCTTAGATAAGCAAGAGCCTCTCAGAATCCATGTAGGTGCCTTCCTCTGAGACCTCTCCTTCGCTGTGGTTATATCCACGGTAATCGAAGAGAAGGACGTTTACACCCAGGCGACCCCGTAGGATCTTGAGGTCATCCAACCTGTGGCTGATGTTCCCACCGTTCCAGTGGAACCGTAGCCAGGTGACATCGCTGTCACCCGGCACAAACTAGCCGTGGAGGCTTACCTCGTCTACGGTGGTGAAGTATACGTCCTCGAAGTCGAGCCTCAAGTCGGCTGGCGTCGTCGCTAATGTCTTCTGGGGAGAGAAGGTAAAATTCTATTCTATCACCCTATTGTGGTCTCCCAGGAGAGCGAACGTACCGAGGGTCAGGAAAAGAAGTAGATACACTTTGAAGCGAAGGGATATGCCCATGACGGATCCAAGGTTCCTCAATGGTGGGTAGCTCCGTTCGGCCCCAAAACGGGCTCTATATGCCGGCTAGGAACCTGTTGAGGACGCTGGCCAGTTCGCGGGGCTTCTCGTAGCCAATATCGTGGCCGGTCCCTGGTATCCACGCCACCCGGGAATCTGTAATGGTGGCTTGGGCAGCCTCCACGTTTGCTCTCCGCCGTTCCATAAACTCTGGGTTTGCTCCTGGCTGACGCCCACTGGCTGCGACAATTAGGGTAGGACAACTGACCTTGTGCATCATGGTGTGGGCAGGCTCCGACCACATGGACCAAAGCATCTGTTGCTGGTTTGCAAGGTCCAGGCGTTCGTGGACTGTGCCGTCCGGGCCCTCTCGCACCATGCTCATAACTATCGACTCAAGTTGGTCGCTCCAGCAATGGCCGAACTGCTGGCGCAGAGCTCCCAGATACCGTTCCCGGGGCCCGTAGATGTCCCGGGGGCTCAGTCTGGTCTTGAACTTCTCCCAGGTCATATCTGCAGGGCGTGGGCCGCCGAATCCTCCATCGATCATGACTAGGGCGTTCACCCGGTCGGGGTGCATAGTAGCAGCACTGAGGGCAGTGCTGACTCCCCAGGAGTGCCCGACAACCGTCGCCTGCTGGATACCCAGCTGGTCAAGGGACCCGATTATGTCTCGAGCCAGGGTGCCCCAGTCATAGCCCGTGTTCGGCTGGTCCGTCTTGCCGTGAGCCCGTTGGTCCAAGGCAATAACCCTGTAATCATCGCTCACGTGGGGGATTACTAGGTCATACCAGTGGCATGAGGAGGCCGCCCCATGTAAGACCACCACCGGCTGCCCTGCCCCACCCCAATCTAGGTAGTGCACGTTGAGATCGCCAGTCTTGAGCCATTGCCCCTGCGGAGTGGATGTAGTGTGTTCGCTTCGTTTCATGATCTCCTTAATTGCTCGAGCTCTCTTGCAGGCAACGATTGAAGATACTGCTATGAGGCCTCCAATTCGTCGTCGGTCATCTGAGTAAACCAAGACCACGGCATGAATGCGGGGTGCATCAATCTACCATGGGGACTGGTGCCGGTGCGTGCCGTGTTAATAAATTGGGTATTCGTCCAGTTTCTAGGTGCGCTGCCCAGAGTAATGTGGGGAGCTTTACGTGCGTCTGGCTTCTCGCCGGGCACAGCGCAACCCGATGCATTTGTGTAGGCTATGCGGACAAGACCTAATAGCACTGATCAGATACTCACGTTAGCAAAATATTAGCAAACAGGAATCTGGCATTGGCTAGGTATGTCTTGGCAGATACGAAAACAGGCCCAAATTTGATGGTGGTGCCGAAGGGGAGATTTGAACTCCCACGTCCGCAAGGGACACTGCGCCCTGAACGCAGCGCGTCTGCCATTCCGCCACTTCGGCATAATCTGGGCCAAGCATTGTCACTCTTGATGGTGGGCGATACTGGATTTGAACCAGTGACCTCTTGCGTGTGAAGCAAGCGCTCTAACCAACTGAGCTAACCGCCCACTATTGGGCCTATTGAGACCGTATAAGTGTCTGGAGGTTGAGGCATACCACCTCTAGAGCTCAATCGCTGTTCTTGGAGGTCTGTCATGCGTCAATCCCAGTCCCAGTATACTGTCACGAACGAAGTACAGGCAAGCCCGGCCTCATTCCAACGTCACCTAAGAGCTGAGAATCTCAGTAGTGCTACCCTTCAGGCATTTTCTTAGGCAGTGATCCAGTTTGCGGGATTCCTCGATGGAGCAGGTACGAGCTAGGACTGCAAAACGTCAGCGAGAATGGGACGCATTTAGGGTCTGAGTTATCGAAGCGGTTGAGAGATGGTGAAGGCTCCTTAGGAGGGGTAGAGTACCCTGCCAGAAGGAAGCAATGTGTCCCAAGAACAAAGCGCAGGAGCCCAGCGAGCAAAGGAGTGTGTCCAAGATACGCGGGCCTTTGTGCGCAGGGTGTGCACCTTAGCTACCTAAGGCAACGTGACCCTTTGTTGCCTGTTACGATGCCAGCCGGAATACGATGAAAAGTCCAAGAATATAAAGCCCTACAAACATGGGCGGAGTGGGGGTAGTGAAGGAAAAGTTCGTCAATGGACGTCGCCTCAGCAATTGAAGCATGCCCAGACCCATCAGAAGAACGGCGAACAGCCCTGCGCTGATGCTACTAGAGCCGACGTCAGCAAAGAGAGAGCCGCCAGGGTAGAACAGGGACGCCACGCCTAGGGCGGCGATGTTGAAGGAGTTTGTACCGTACATATTGGCTATGGCCATATCAGGCGCCCCTATCCGGAAGGCGGTGAAGGTGGTGGTTAGTTCTGGTAGGGTGGTCACCAGAGCGAGAGCAAGTACACCAATGAAGCTTGCTCCAATGCCTGTCAGTTCGGCAATGCGATCGGCGGTGATAGCCAGAAGGGGGCCGGCCACGAAAATTGCTGACGCACAGGATGCAAACACCACCCAGGCCCATCTCAGGGAGTGAGAAGGTTCTTCCTCATGGGACTCCTCCTCTATGCCTATGCTAAACCGACGCAGAACACCCGATAGCACCACGTAGGTGCCGACGATGACCACCCCTGGAATAGCCACCTCCAGCAATGTTACGTCCGCTTTCGAAATAGCGAACAGCGCAGCCAGGGCTGTTAGAGCGAAGGCAGTCGCTGCTACCAACGCTTGCTGGGAAGCCACCTGCTGAAAGATCTGACGCCCTCCAAATAGTGCCAGTAGGATAGCCAGGTTGCTCATGTTGAGCATGTTAGCCCCAAACATATTGCCAGCGGCCAGGTCAGCAGAGCCTGCCAGAGCTGCAGCTGTAGCAGTCGCCAATTCAGGCAGAGATGTGGCCCCGGCTAGGAGCAGAGAGCCTACCCAGAGACGTCCCAAGCCCATCCTGGATGCGATGATGTCAGCAGCAGTGGTCAGGAAAATAGCTGCCACGACTACGGACACGGAAGCCAGGGAGAATAACCCAATGGCTATGGAAAGACTTACCCCCATCGAGTTACAAGCCTACAATTCATGCCCGGATAATTGAATTTCGAGTGCATGTTCCCCTTTTGAGTCCTCTTCGATTCCTCTAAATCTCCTGGCCTTCGTGGTCTATCAGGGATACCGGGAGACCTATCTCCCGCAGGCCTGGCTCTATCACTTCCCGGTCCCCGACCACCAACAGCATCAGACGATTGTTGTCTATACGTTCCCGGGCCACACGTCTCACGTCCTCCAGAGGGACTGCCTCGATTCTTGCGGGGAAGGTGCGGTAATAGTCGTCTGGAAGGTTGAAGGACACCAACGGGACCAGCTCCTCCAGCACCTGCCAGGAATTTTCGAAGGACGAGGGAAGCTGGCGCAACAGCGCGGCCTTGGCTGCCTCAAACTCCACCTCAGTCACAGGCTTGCCTCCCCCAATGTCGTGGAATTCCTGCAAGGTCTCCTGCACCGCCTCCTTGGTCACGTCTGTCTGAACGCCACCGCCTGCCATAAACAATGATGACTGACGGTGCCACTCTATCCAGGAGCGATAGCCATAGCTGTACCCTTTGTCCTGGCGCAAGTTGAGGTTCAGCCGGGCCGTGAACTGGCCTCCAAACAGGTGGTTCAGCAAAGTCAGAGCAGCGTAGTCTGGATGCTGACGCGGTACTCCGGCAAGGCCGAACCGAATCACCGATTGGGCAGCTCTAGGATTGTCCATCAGATACAGGATGGTGGAAGTGGGGCCCGAGCCGTTCGTGCCCTCTTCCAGGGTCTCCGACCGTACACCTTTGGCCTTCCAGTTTCCCAGATACTCCTCCGCCAGTCTCATGACCTCTTCCAAAGAGACATCTCCCACTGCCACGAGGGTGGCGTTCTCCGGATTGTAGTTTCCACGGAAGAAGTCAACTAGGTCCTCCCGAGAGAGGGACTCAAGGGCATCCTCTGTGCCGTTGAGGGGGTGGCCATACGAACTTTCTCTCCCGTAGATGAGACCTGATGCTAGGCGACCAGCCAGGGCCGTGGGGTCGTCCCTCATACGCCGCAGAGACGTCAGTCTCTCACTCCGCAGCCGAGCTATCTCCTCTTCAGCAAAGATGGCATTCTGTGCAACATCTGCTACCAAGTCCATAGCCTTGGGAAGGTACCGCGTCAGGACCTCGGCAGCCAGTACGGTCCGCTCCCTTCCGTTCACTCCGGCAAGCTGACTACCCATGAACTCGAATTCGTCGGCAATCTGTTCACTGGAGCGGCTGGTCGTCCCCTCCTGGAGCATGGCCGTGGCGAAGGCGGACAACCCCGGCAGGGATACGGGGTCCTTGACACCACCCGTATCCAGAAGCAGCCCGAACGCTTCCGCGGGAATTCCTCGCTTCTCCACCACCAGTACGTCAAGGCCATTGGCTAAACGCTGACGCTGTGGAACGGGAGGCTCAAAGGGTCGAGGCGCTGCGGGAGACGGCCGGATGGTGCGGTCAATGACGGTACTGGCGTGACTTCGAGAGGGCTCTGGAAGCACTACCATCTGTACTTGGCGCTCTCTAAGATACTCGTGGGCCACACGGCTTACGTCATCTGGCTGGACCGCCAGATAGCGTCCCAAGTCACTGTTTATCAGCCCGGGATCCCCTGCAAAAACATTGAAGGAGTTGAGTCTGTTTGCCCTGCCTCCGAAGCCGCCGATGCTGGCCATCAGCCGGACCTGCTGCCACTCAAGGCGGTTTTTGGTCCGCACTAACTCCTCGGGTAGAGGGGGATTATCACGAATCCTTTGTAACTCAATGAGGACCGTCTCCTCTACCTCTGCAGCTGTATGCCCCGTGGCGGCCGTCACTTCCACGTGAAAGTCCCCTGTTATCTCCGCGGGTCCATGGCCAACGCTCACACTCTGAGCAATCCGGTGCTCGTACACCAAAGAACGGTGCAGCCGAGAGCTTTTACCACTTCCCAGTATAAAAGCCAGGATCGAAAGAGGGGCTTCATCCTGATGGAATTTTGGTATCGTAGGCCACACCAGGGACAAGCGAGGAAGAAGCACCCTATCATGCAGTGTGAGTCTCACGCTGCCCTGGAGAGGGGAGTCGGTACGCATTGCGCGAGGGAGAGCGGAACCTGGCTCCAGGTCTCCAAAGTAGCGCTCCACCATTGCCCTGGTTGCCTCCAACTGGAAATCACCCGCGATGGCCAGACTGGCGTTGGAAGGAGTGTAGAATTTCTGAAAGAAAGCCTTCGCGTCGTCCAGGGTCGCTGCGTCTAGGTCTTCATGGAACCCGATGGTAGGCCAATGATAGGGATGAGGCAGGGGATATGTAGCCTCCTGAAGATGAATTGAGGACACGCCATATGGGCGGTTTTCATAGCTCTGACGCCGTTCGTTCTTTACCACATCTCGCTGGATATCGAACCTGCGTTGGTCCAGGGCGTCCAGCAGAAATCCCATTCTGTCCGATTCAAGCCAAAGAGCCAGTTCCAGATAGTTGGACGGGAGGTTTTCCCAGTAGTTTGTCCTGTCGGGGGTGGTGGAGCCATTCAGGATAGCCCCTACCTCTTGCAGGGGTTCAAAATAGCCAATGTTGTGGTTCTTGGAGCCCTCGAACATGAGGTGCTCAAAGAGGTGGGCGTATCCCGTCTTGCCAGGCTCCTCGTCTTTGGAGCCCACGTGGTACCAGACGTTTACTGCCACAATGGGCAGAGAGGTGTCCTGGTGAAGGATAACGTCAAGGCCGTTGTCTAGGGTGATTTTTTCGAAAGAGATAGGCTCCATGTATTCTCCGGTTTTACTCCCGAAGCCGCAGCAGGCCTCTTAAGGGGGAATTCCCTAGATTATAGCTTGTGCAAGATCGTTCTGCCACTGGGCCTCTTGAAAGTCGCAAAGACATTTCTCATGCTTGACAGCCTGTATAATGTGGGTACGCTACTGGTGTACCCACTCGTGGCAATAAAGCTAAGGGGAGTAGTTATGGACAATATAGAGTCTCTGCTGGAGGAGTTGACCAACGCCTATGGCCCTTCAGGGTTTGAAGGCCCCGTCAGGTCAATCATGCAACGAGAGTTCTCTCCCCTTTCCGATCATTTGGAAACGGACGGGATGGGATCGCTCTTGGCGAGGCTGGGCGATGACAGGGATGTGCCCCGGATAATGATGGCAGCCCACATGGATGAGGTCGGCCTTATGGTCAAATTCGTCACAGCAGAGGGCTACGTCAGGTTCCAGACCCTCGGCGGATGGTTGGACCAGGCCCTGATCAATCAACGTTGGGTTATTCTGACCAGGAACGGCCCTGTGTACGGTGTATCGGGGTTGAAGACGGTCCACGTCATGACCGCTGAGGCCCGCAACCAGGTTTTCAAACGAGACCAAATGTTTATAGATGTGGGCGCCACCAGCCTTGAGGATGCGGAGGAGCGTTTAGGTATTCGTCCAGGAGACCCCATTGCGCCAGATAGCCGGTTCACTATGCTCAGCGGTGGCTCGCTCTACCTGGCCAAGGCCTGGGACGACCGCGTTGGACTGGCGGTCATGGTTGAGGGGATGCGACGCCTCAAGGACTCATCCCCACCTAATACCATCTACGCGGTGGCTACAGCGCAAGAGGAGGTGGGCCTGCGAGGTGCCCACACGAGCAGCTACCGCGTAGAGCCCGACATTGGAATCAACCTAGAGTCGGGAGTGGCCGGGGACTACCCAGGCATCACACAAGAGGAGTCACAGGAGCGTGTAGGAAAAGGCCCGGCCATCTTCCTACACGACGCCTCCATGCTGCCCAATCTAAAGCTGCGGGACCTCTTTATAGATGTCGCTAAGGAGAAGGAAATCCCTATACAGTTCGATGTCCTGAATGGCTACGGCGAGGATGGGGCCGAGATTCAGAAGTCACGAGGCGGTGTCCCGACTATCAACATCGCGGTCCCCACCCGCTATCTACACAGCCACTACGGGATAATCAGTCGCCAGGATTTTGACCATACGGTGG
>JASLXI010000279.1 GCA_030740415.1 Dehalococcoidia bacterium | reverse complement strand
GATGTGCGGGGTGACGCGCTGACTCGATAGTGCCGCTTCGCGGGCCTCGTCCTCGGTGGCCGAGACCGGCAGGTCGATGCGGTCGCGCAGGCGGCCGTTGACCTGGACCACCAACGTAAACACCTCGTCGGCGGCCAGCGCCTGGTCCCACTCCGGCCACGACCGTTGGTGAACACTGTAAGCGTTGCCCGTCCGCTCCCATAGCTCCTCGGCCATGTGCGGCGCCAGGGGCGCCATCATCAGCAGCAGCTTCTCGATGGCGTCGTTCCAGCCGTCCGAGGATACGCCCTTCCGCTCCCAGGCCTGGTTGAGGGAGTTGGTGTACTCCATGAGTGCGGCCAGGGCCGTGTTGAACTTGAAGCGCTCCAGGTCGTCGCCGGCTCGTCTGACCGTCTGGTGGACCAGCCGCTGCAGGTCGCGGACCGCCTCGTCGTCCGATGGCAGGTCGTCCAGCACTCGTGTGTCACGCTGTGCCAGCTCCCAGACGCGGTTCATCCAGCGGGCCATGCCGTTGATGCCGGAGTCGCTCCACTCGCCGCCCTGGTCCCAGGGGC
>JASLXI010000278.1 GCA_030740415.1 Dehalococcoidia bacterium | reverse complement strand
GACGAGGACGATGGCTTTCGTTACGAGGTCGAAGTGGAGGAGTTTGCAGAGAAGGAACTCATCGAGATGCAGACGAGCACCGGTGCCGTGGTGTCCTACACACGTTGGGGCAAGGTAACCTTTGATGTAGAGGGCGAGACGGCCGAGCTGACGCTGTTCGGCGATGCTCAGGGCCACGGCGGCGAGTTTTTCATACCTTTCGCGGACGTCACTACCGGCACCGAGACCTATGACGCGGGTCGATATCTGGATATCCAGCCCCTTCCGGGTGGCAAAATGCTGGTTGACTTCAACATCGCCTACAACCCATACTGCGCCTACAATGAGCAGTGGAGCTGCCCGCTGACCCCCTTCGAGAACCGGCTCAAGGTCTCGATCCGCGCCGGCGAGAAGAACTTCAAGTAGGACGCGCAGCTACCGCCTGATCGGGCCCACTCGCTCCAAATGGTCATCGACCGCACGAGGAGTTTGCTGTGCCCAGAACCACCGAAGTCGCCATTGTGGGCGGGGGTGTGATCGGCTGCTCGATTGCCTACCAGCTCGCAAAGCGCGGTATTACCAGTACCGTATTCGAGCAACACCGATTTGCGTCCGGCGCCTCGGGGGCAACGGTG
>JASLXI010000277.1 GCA_030740415.1 Dehalococcoidia bacterium | reverse complement strand
TGCCGTGACTTGGGTGAAGCCCTGCGCCGGATTGGCGAGGGAGCGGCCATGATACGAACTAAGGGCGAAGCCGGTTCCGGAGATATTGTCGAGGCGGTCAGGCACATGCGGGCCGTTACGGATGGAATTCGCGACCTGGAACATAAGCCCCAGGAGGAACTGATGGCGGCCGCTAAGGATATGGGCGCCCCATTTGAACTGGTGCTTGAGGTACACAAAACGGGGCAACTGCCGGTGGTCAATTTTGCCGCCGGAGGAGTAGCTACCCCGGCCGACGCAGCCCTGATGATGCAACTGGGAGCCGATGGCGTTTTCGTAGGTTCGGGAATATTCAAGTCAGATAATCCTTCCGAAAGGGCCAAGGCAGTCGTCAAAGCGACCACACACTACCAGGACGCGGCAATTATCGCCGAGGTTTCAAAAAATCTTGGCGGCGCTATGGCCGGAATAAATGTGAAACAACTCAAACCGGATGAGATGCTAGCCTCCAGAGGCTGGTAGGCCGGGAAGAGCAGCAGTCAGACGAGGAAAGCAGTATGAAGATAGGTGTCCTTGCCTCGCAAGGTGCCTTTGCCGAACACATCGCCGCATTGGGTGAACTAGGAGTGGAAGCCGTGCCCGTCCGACTGCCTCGAGAACTCGA
>JASLXI010000276.1 GCA_030740415.1 Dehalococcoidia bacterium | reverse complement strand
GGCCACCTGGGGAACCTGGAGAGACCGGTCCCTCAGGTGCGAAAGGTGACGCGGGACTCAAGGGAGAACAAGGGCCTAGCGGAGATGTGGGTTCACAGGGGCTGCCTGGGGAACCTGGAGAGACCGGTCCCCCAGGTGCGAAAGGTGATGTAGGCCCAGCTGGATTTACTGGCCCATCTGGGAAACAAGGCGATACGGGTGAACAGGGTGAGCGGGGTGATACCGGGCCATCGGGGACAGGAGTCAGCCGTGCTATCCCCAAGGCCAATACCATAACCACCCTGGACAGCGATGGGGACGTAGGAAAGTACTCATCAGTGACCATAGGTGCAGACGGCCTGGGACTCATCAGCTACTACGACGCTACCAACGAAGACCTGAAGGTAGCCCACTGCTCCAATGCCGCATGTTCATCGGCCACCATAACTACCCTGGATAGCGCTGGGGACGTAGGAAAATACTCATCAGTGACCATAGGTTCTGACGGCCTGGGCCTCATCAGCTACTCAGCTACTATGACGCCACCATTGGACGACACCAACTCTAACCTGAAGGTAGCCCACTGCTCCAATGCCGCATGTTCGGGGGGCACCATAACCACCTTGGCTAGCCGAGGAACGGACCCATCGGTGACCATCGGTGCAGATGGCCTGGGCC
>JASLXI010000275.1 GCA_030740415.1 Dehalococcoidia bacterium | reverse complement strand
CGATTAGTTCTCGGTGATCCCATGCCTGGTGCATTGGGGTTACTGCCCTCACGGGAACAGCTAGAGGAGTTGATGGGTTTGCGGTTGCAGGTGATCCAGAGGGGCACACTGCCCCCCTGCCCCCTGAAGAGGATGACGATGACACTGAGAGTTTGACTCTGTGAACCCCTTATTTTTCCAAGTGGGCGTCAAACTGGGCGTCAAATCTGATCTGTCCCGACCTCCTGTTGCTTATTCAGGAGGCCAAAGGGACAAATCCGTAGCTAAAAGTGGTGCCGCAGGCCAGATTCGAACTGGCACGGGCATCTCTGCCCAACGGTTTTTGAGTTCCTTACTCCTTGTCCGCCCACGTTTTCATACTACCACTAACGTCCGTCGGTTAGATATCAACCAGGAGTGGCCGGACGCTTGCGGACTTCAGCACCCCCTCTGCAAATGTCAGCGAATCCGTGGCTAAGTGGCGGTCAAACTGGCGGTCAAATCGTAGATACCATTCGTAGCTGGCTCGATGGTAAGGACGCTGTGTGCCGCTGCACCGATAGCCTATGCAGGGGAAGCCTGGGCTTCCATCGGGGATAAGACCCCCTACTTTATGACCTGTGCCCGACCGGCGACAAAACTCCTCAGCAGTGCCACAAAGACGGCACCTGCATGCTAAGTATACGGCCTAGGCAATACCATCCATGACTTGTGTGCTAG
>JASLXI010000274.1 GCA_030740415.1 Dehalococcoidia bacterium | reverse complement strand
GATGTGTTATTCCAAGGTTGGTCAAATAGAATTGTAAATATGCCAGCTTTCGCAATTGTATACGCTTCTTCTATAAAATCCTCCACAAATACATCAAACGTTGGTCCCACTGAAAGCTTATCCCCGCGCCGATCAAATACTATATGATCGTAACGCACCTTATTGTCGTGAAGCCAAGATAAAGTAAGACTTTGTGTAGACATTGGTCTACTAGTAACTAACCAAATCTCATGCTTGCTTAGAGTGGATAGCCCATTAATGGCACCGTCAATTGGCGGAGCATATCTTGATGCATCGCTTTCGAAGAGTTGTTCCCAGGTACGAGTCATTGTTTCCTGACTAATACTTAGGGCTTCTCCGAGATCCCATGCACATAAATCCTGATACGCCACGGGTCTTGCACAAACTTCAGAAAGTAACGGCAGCATGGCGGTTCCAAGGTCTACGATGACCCCATCAATATCCAATCCTACAACGAGACGTTTCAATTAATATTCACCTTACATATTCTTAGCTAGCCTGTTACCGTAATCTTGAAAATCAGCCTCTAATATCTCTGCTCTGAACTTAGATTGGTGGAGCCTAGCTTTGGCTTTAAATTGATCATCTTTGCTATATTGTGGACCGTAACAATCATTCTTAATATATTAAGACCTGCCTTACCCCAGACAAATTTCTCGGCTTGCTCCTCCGTACAGATAATGGTTTGTTTCATGCACCCCAAGTTCGTATCACGGTGATCAGGTCCGTCAAATTGTGCCCGGTGCCCAGCACGCCCCCTGATCTGCCCCCATGGACTATACCAGTT
>JASLXI010000273.1 GCA_030740415.1 Dehalococcoidia bacterium | reverse complement strand
AGGAGCCAGTAGAGGGCACTTACCATTGCTTTTCACACCTGTCTATATGGCAGGGGATGCCACAAACCTGAATGTGGCAACTGGTTTCCCCAGAGTCACAGAGGAGGCAGGTACCAATTTCAAGAATCCTCAGAGAGTGCTCAAATAGTCTGTAGATACAACCCCCGCTGCCCATTAGCCGACCCCAGAGAATAGCTCCTCCACAAACTCCCGAGGCTCAAAGGGGGCCATATCCTCCATGGTCTCCCCCGTACCGATGAAGAGCACGGGCAGTCCCAGTTCTTGAACAATGGCGACGACTATTCCGCCCCTAGCTGTGCCATCCAGCTTGGCGAGGAAAACACCAGTGCATCCCAGCCCCTCGGCGAAGGCACGGGCTTGGGCCAACCCGTTCTGGCCAGTGGTGGCGTCCAGCACCAGCAGGGTCTCGTGGGGTGCTTCAGGATCTAGGCGAGAGAGTACCCGTGTAATCTTCTTCATCTCCTCCATGAGGTTAAGTCTGGTGTGAAGTCTTCCTGCGGTGTCCACCAGGACGACGTTGGCTCCACGGGCCCGGGCGGCCTCCAAAGCGTCATAGGCAATAGCCGCGGGGTCACCCCCGGGACGGTGGGCGATTACTTCTACGCCCACCCGCTCACCCCAAGCCTGGAGCTGCTCGATGGCCGCAGCCCGGAAGGTATCGGAGGCCGCCAGAATGACGCTATTTCCCTGCTCTTTGAAGTAGTGCGCCAGCTTGGCTATGCTGGTGGTCTTACCCACTCCGTTGACTCCCATGGTGAGGATGACAAGGGGTTCGCCTGAAGCAGGAAGTTGACAACGATGGATACTCGCAGCCTCGGTGGACAAGAGGGATATTATCTCCTGTTTCAGAAGCTCTATAACCTCGGAGGCATCCCGCAGGTTCTGGACAGAGGCCTCTGCTCTAACTCTTTCGATTAGTCGCGAGGTGGTAGCCACTCCCACGTCCGCGGAGATGAGCATCTCTTCTAGCTCTTCACATAAAGTCTCGTCCAGTCGCTGGCGCTGCACAATCTGGGTTACCAGGGCAAACCACGACTCACGGCTCCGCTTCAGACCTGCCTTGACCTTGTCACGCCTTCTCAGTAGCTTGAACATGGCTTCTCATATTAGCATGGGCCCTTTTGGGGTAGCAACTTGGATCTTCCCTCGTTACGGAGTCCCAGGGCTCCTGCTATTATGTACAAAGAGGATAGCCAAGCGGTTTGGATGCGGTCTCACAAGGCCCATGGTTCGACGGGCTCGCGATTAGCGGAGAGAGGAATGTCATGCAGAGTCCTTCACTGTCATTCTGAAGGAGGGCAGCAAGTGAAGAATTCCGTTCAGAATAAACTCTGCTAAGCATCTAATCCCTATGTTTTTATGAGACAACGGCCTTGGATATTCACTGCGCCAGAATG
>JASLXI010000272.1 GCA_030740415.1 Dehalococcoidia bacterium | reverse complement strand
GTACCAATCATGCCACTGTCCAGCTCCACGAAATCCCCTTCGCGGATAGAGCCGTCTGTCATAACGTTGAGTCCTGCAAAGAAGTTGGTGAGGGTGCCCTGAAGAGCCAGGGCTACTGCCAGGCCACTGATGCCCATGCCTGCCACCAGCGGAGCAATGGATATCCCCAACTGGTCCAGGATGACCAGGACGCCCATGGCCAAGACAGCAATACTAGCAATCTGTTTGGATATGGGGACCAGGGAGTTCAGCACTTTTGCCTGTCCTGTCCTGCGGCCAATCCGCCTGATGATCCAAGCGATAGCATCCCGCTGCACCCTTATCCCGGCATAGACCACGAGGAGAATGCTGACGACTGTGAAGCCCCGTTGCAAGGCGGATAAATAGTCCCCCAGAGGAGGCAATCCTATAAGGCCCAGATACACGCTACCCACAACAATCCAGAGGGACAGCGTACCATCCATGTCGTCCACCAACTGAGCACCTATGTTTGTCCTGGCCCTCTTCCGTAGCTTGTCTTTGAATCTGTTGGATATCAGCCGTGTAATCAGAGACAGCACCAGGCCCATCAGTATGGCCGAACCCAGGTACACTAGGTCTCCGATGGTTACCTCTACAAAGAGCTCTTCATTCATCAGCGAACCTCCTTCTCCCGTTCGTTCCGCGTCTCAGTCTATGCCACCAGAGGCCACTCACCTTCACAGAGCACATTCTGTCTATCTCTTCTCCAAGCATTCCCAATATCAACGCGGCCGAATACGAGGAATTGGCCTCGCTGTCGGGAGCAATGTTAGCTGCCATATACAACTCGGTCAATGCCCCTAATTGTCTGCCAACATAGCGCCCAGACGCTCCTCTGTTCCTTTTCGTTGCAGCCAAGGAGCAGGGGAGCATGGAGGCCTTTGCATAATGGGGATTTGAAACAGTGAACCCTGCCCGAACGGAAGGGTGGGTAGCCTTGCCTTGATAATCCATTCGAACTTTTGAAACAGCTTAAGGAAATATTGGCATACCTAGATATACCTCTTTAGCCCGCGTGCCCCAGAGGAGATGAGCCACAAAGTGCTCGGAATTTAACCCAGGTTAACGGTTCTTACCACCCACTGGTAATGTACATAAATGCAAGGTAGAGCAGGCAACGGGCCTTCGTTTCTTAATTGACTTATGAAGGGGGCACTGATAGCATGAAATCCATGAAGGCTAGGTTCCTAATTCTAGCATCCCTCGTGGTATTCCTTCTCAGTGTTGCCGCCACGGTTCAAGACTATTTCTTCGGTGACCTTTACCTTGCCAGGGCCATTCAAGAAATCAGGGTCTCTCCCTGGGAAAATACCATGGAGGCAGTCTCAACCATTGGAAGAGGGCCGCACATGGTAATCATGGCGCTAGCCCTATTCGGCTGGTTCCTGTGGAGGAGACAGAAGGCTGAGTACATAGTCTTGGGCGGTGCCCTAATGGGCCTAACGGTAAACCCTCTGCTAAAGTTCCTGGTCGACAGGCCCCGTCCCACCGAGGA
>JASLXI010000271.1 GCA_030740415.1 Dehalococcoidia bacterium | reverse complement strand
GGAGGCCGTGAAGGCCTCTCCTCTGTGCGAGTATACGACCCGGCGGAGGAGTGGTAGTCAGAGGCACGAGCGTCCAACCATCTAAACAAGGGGTAGCCAGTCCGTTCTCCGTAGGATAAACTCCTTTTCATTTGCGTTGGAGGCACCCTTGTTTAACTCGGCTGAAAACGGACACACCGCAAAAACAGGCGTCTTCACATCTCTGCAGCATCCCGACTATCGCAGGCTATGGTTTGCCAACGTCAGTGCTGGGTCTGCCCACTGGGCCCTGATAGTAGCCCGTGGGTGGCTGGTCTTTGAGCTAACTGATTCGTCCACCCTCGTCGGTATTGTCACCTTCGCGGCAATGATCCCCACCTTTCTCCTTTCGCCCTTTGCTGGCCTCCTGGCAGATCGTATAGACCGACGCAAGCTGCTGGGGTGGACCTTCGGTCTAAACGCGGCCCATAATCTGCTTCTCGCGGCATTAAGCATGGCCGGGATCGTAGAAGTATGGCACCTCATCGTGCTCTCCTTCATCAACGGTTCAGCCCGGGCCGCTCAGATGCCCGCGACAGGGTCCCTGCTTCCCAATCTTGTACCTCGATACCATTTGCTCAATGCTATCGCACTCAGCTCGGCCTCGATACACGGCACGCGCCTGGCGGGACCGCTGCTGATTGCCCCGCTCTTAGCGACGGTGGGTACTGCAGGCGCTTTTGCGCTGTGCACGGTGTTTTACTTGCTAGGCCTGTTCCAGGTGTCGCGGATTAGGACCCCCTCCACGGGCATCGTAGAGTCCGAGAAGGGAGGGATGGAGAACCTGCTGGCAGGTCTGCACTATGTCTACCATCACCATTTGCTGCTTCCACTCACACTGCTGGCCGTGGCCCACTGCGCTCTGACCATGTCCTTTGAGTCTCTCCTTCCCGTCCTCGCCAAAGAGAAACTTGGTGCTGAGGGAGCGGGTTTTAGCTATATGATGATGGCCGTTGGAGCGGGCGCCCTTGTTGGAGTCATAGGCCTGACCAAGGTACAGAATGATGCTGTGAGGGGACGGCTGCTGCTGGTGACGGGGATCGTCAGTGGAGTCACCCCGATAGCCCTGGCCGTATCACCTAATTTGCCGATTGCCCTGTTTGCAGCTGCAGGTATGGGCGCATCTCAAGGGGGGTTCATGACCCTGTTTACCACAATTGTTCAATCCATAGTCCCGGACGCAATACGTGGGCGCATCACCAGTATCACTAACCTGCATATCGGAGGGTTCATGGCTGGTTTCAATCTGGTGAACGGCTACCTGGCCGATATTGTGGGCGCTCCGGCCATCCTGGCGGTAACGGGGGTGATTTTCTTGATGGTAGTGCCCCTCAGTTTCTCCAGCATGCATATTAGGCAACTCTACTCACTAAATAGCCAAGGGGTGTAGCACCGAATCAAGCTAAGTCGCGGTATATGGTCGCTTCTGCTGACACCACATGAGTGCCCGTTAGTTGGGAAGTTCGAGTGCCAGCAACACCGGTGGGTTACCGTATCCTATTGGTATGATGAGTTTATCCTCGAC
>JASLXI010000270.1 GCA_030740415.1 Dehalococcoidia bacterium | reverse complement strand
AGACTTGAGCTTGGCGGCAAGGCGTCTGGGCCAGGGCGACCTTTCTCAACGGGTATCAGCAGAGGGCAGGGATGAGGTCGCCTATTTAGGAAGTACTTTCAACTCCATGGCGGAGGACTTGGAAAAAGCGGAGCAGCAGCGACGGAGTCTGATGGCTGACGTGGCCCACGAGCTTCGGACACCCCTTTCCAATATCCAGGGCTATCTTGAGGCGGTGCGAGACGGACTATTACAACCAGATGCTGATACCATTGACACCATATACCATCAGGCACTTCACCTGGCACACCTGATAGAGGACCTGCGCTTGCTGGCGATGGCGGAGGCGGGAGCGTTGCGCCTGGACATACAGTTGGAGTCCTTGGAAGAATTGCTTAGCAAGTCGGTGGAGGCCGTTCGGCCCCGTGCTGAAGCTAGGGACGTTTCCCTTTCACTGGAGACTCCATCAGATTTGTCCTTGGTTAAGATGGACAGGACGCGCGTAGCCCAGGTGATTGGAAACCTGTTGGAGAATGCTATCATACACACTCCCCAGGGCGGCAGGGTAACGGTTCTGGCGGAGGTAATGAGTGACGGAATGGTGAGGGTAGTTGTCGCCGATACGGGGGATGGTATTCCCGGTGAGGGACTGACTCAGGTATTTGAGCGATTCTACCGGATAGACCCATCGCGGAACCGCTCCACTGGAGGCGCTGGCCTTGGGTTGACCATTGCTAAGAAGTTGGTGGAGGCCCACGGCGGGACAATTCATGCGGAGAGCGAACCTGGCAACGGCAGCCTCTTTATCTTCGAACTGCCCTTGGCAGGCCATTCAATAAGCCGATGAGTAAGCCCAGAAGACTGTCTGGTTCGAGAGGAGGTGTTATTATGGTGTGGATAAGATGCTGCCCCAGGTGCAAAGGGGATGTACAGGATAATCGAGACATCTACGGTAACTATTTTGTGTGCGTACAGTGTGGTTACTACCTGACCAATTTCGAAGAGATATGCCTTAGGCATATCACCAGTTTCAGATCTTTGGCAAGTTCAATAATCGTTGACGGAGGAGTTGAATCTTCAATGACGGGTGTGCCCGAGGAGGTACAAAAATGAGTAAAGTAAATTCAAGGATCTCAATACCAATTTGGGTGATCACCCTTAGCGTGCTGTTGGTGGTACTGGGTGTTATAGGAGCAACTAACGGTGTTGCTCCTGGGGCCAGCTCCCAGGTAGTATCGGCAATGCCTGCGCTTTACGATGAGCAGGTGGTGATCTCAATATTCGAGAGCACCGATCCTGCCGTGGTGGAGATTGCAGTAGTTCTCGCAAGCTCCAGCCGTTCCAGATTGTTCATTCCCCAAGGCGGGCAAGGTTCAGGGTTCCTGGTGGACACTGAGGGGCACATCCTTACCAACTATCATGTGATTCAGGGAGCCACGAGCATTCGTGTAACGCTCTTCAATGGCCGGACTGTGGAAGCCCAGGTAGCTGGGGCAAGCCCCGCGGACGATATCGCTCTCTTGAAGGTGAACTCCGCGGCTGTAGAGGGGATAGTCCCATTGACGCTGG
>JASLXI010000026.1:8216-8507 GCA_030740415.1 Dehalococcoidia bacterium | reverse complement strand
TAAGAGCAAGAGAGTCCGTACCATGGTGGGTCTTCAGTCTCGGTACGCTCCGAGGTTCATGTATCTTCGCCAGCTTGTATCCGAAGGTTATCTTGGGAAACTGCTCTCTGCCAACATGACCATGTTCTTGCCCGGATTGATGAGACCTCGCCCTGAGGGAAATACTTGGAGCGCCCAGAAAGAGGCTGGCGCCAATACGCTTAATATCGCCACTGGTCATGCACTAGACGTGTTTCTCTGGTGCCTAGGAGAACTTTCCGAGGTAATGGGGACCGTAGCCACACAGGTCCC
>JASLXI010000026.1:0-8206 GCA_030740415.1 Dehalococcoidia bacterium | reverse complement strand
CACCTCTCCAGACAACATTCTCCTAGTTGGACGCCTGGAAAATGGAGGTCTGGTATCGGCTCACGTTGCCAGCATACCGTGGCACGGCACCGCCTTCCGGATGGAGGCTTACGGTACAGAGGGCACTCTCATTGCCGCTTCTGATCAGATGGTAGAGATGATTGATCCGATGCTCCTAGGGGCCAAGAGTGGGGATGATCGCCTCCAATCACTAAGCCCCCCAGAATCCCTACGTTGGGTTCCTCCAGAGGTGCCAGAAGGGGTAGCTGTGAACATGGGCCAAATGTTTAGGAGATTCGCACAGGTGATAAGGGAAGGTGGCGAGGCTCCGCCAGACTTTCAGGAGGCGGCCCGCCTGCACCACACGCTGGATGCGGTGGAACGGGCATCCGACACCGCAGGCTATGTGCGGGTATAACACATATGAAGACGCAGCCAAGTTTCGAGAGGGCGCTACGGTACAGGGAGATACTGAGAGCGCAGCAGGCCTCACTCGCACATCTAAGAGTCAGGGAGTTGATATCAAGATGGTTACAGGTTTCAACCATTCTGGTTTCGTCGTAAACGACCTGGAAATGATGGTACGGTTCTATCGGGATTCTCTCGTAATAAGAGAGGTCGATAGTGTCGCTCCTCCGGCGGGCGACCGCACGGGCATTCCCCGAGCCCACCGAACTCTGGTGTTCCTTCGCCGAGAAGGTGCAGAGCATGGGATAGAACTAGTCCATTTCATAGACCCCCCTAGTCCCGATGGCCATCTCGATAGAAATCAGCTTGGAGCGGCTCATCTGTGCTTTAACGTGGGCGATCTGGAGAATCTCCACTCTCGCCTGAAAGAGGAGCGCATTGAATTTGTGACACCACCCAAGTTCAGGGAGACACCGGGAGGCGGACGGCGAGGCATATGCTATCCCATGGATCCAGAAGGCAACTGGCTAGAGTTCATAGAGGGAAGCTAACGACCAAGCCGTCGCTGCGGTGAGCACTGAGGTACAGGGAGATATTGAGAGCTTAGCACCACGCCTCGAAGTTGGGCAAGAAGAGGCCTGGGGATGGGGCAGTATTGAGACGACCGAGGATCTTTTACGGCTGGTACATCGTTGGGGCGGGTATGCTGATCACGATGATCCACGGCGCCCTTTATGTGTACGGATTTGGTGCCTTCTTTATCCACTTTCAAAACGCTTTCGGTGCGAGCAGGGCCCAGATAGGATTAGTGCTGGGCCTAGCGCGACTGGAAGGCGGGCTCATAGCGCCTGTTGCGGGCTTCCTCATCGATCGGTACGGCCCTCGCCGGCTTATGCTGCTTGGGCTCACTGTGATTGGTCTCGGCTTCATCTTGCTTAGTCAGGTTCACTCATTATTGATGTTTTACGCGGTCTATGTAGGGCTTATGGCCACAGGTTCCAGTTTTGGATCATCTAGGCCAATTCAAGTATCGCTTGCTAACTGGTTTGTTCGGCGGCGTAGCCGAGCTTTGGGATTCTTGGTGACCGGCTTTGGCATCGGCGGAAGCTTCGTCTTCATCTTTTCCTGGGTTATCGAGACGTTCGGATGGCGTACAGCCGCTGTTCTCGCAGGATTCACGATCTGGACGATTAGCATTCCTTTGTCTCTTGTGATCCGCCACAAGCCGGAGCAGATGGGACTGCTACCAGACTGTGACCGCCCCAGCGGTACTCTGGTGCAAGCTCCTGCTAGTGGAATGATTGAGACTCGGCAGTCCCAAGGGGCGACTGAGATTGATTTCACAGCTAGGCAAGCACTAAGGACACGCTCTTTCTGGATGCTGGCCTTGGTATACGCCACCTGGGCTATGGTCCCACCCACCCTGACGGCACACCAGATACCTTTCCTGGTACAAGATGTCGGCGCCTCCCCAGCCACGGCAGCCCTGGCCCTTTCGGCCTTTGCCTTCATCAGCCTCTTTGGGCGCATTCCGATCGGCTGGTTGGGAGATTACGTGAACTTACGCTATCTTCTAGCGAGCCTCTTCATCCTAATGGGGGTGGGGCTCTTGATCCTCTCCAAGATACAGAGCACTGCTCAAATCCCCCTGTATCTGTTGGTCGTGGCTCCTGCCTATGGTGGGAGCATACCCCTGCGCCCCGCCATCCAGGGTTACTTCTTTGGCAGGAGAGCTTTCGGCACAATCGGAGGCCTTCTTCAGTTCTTCGATCTCCCTGCAACGGTGGCTGCGCCGTTCCTTGTGGGTTGGATTGCCGACGTTTATAGCTATCGTCTTGGGTTTCAAGTTATTGCCGTAATGGTCATTCTAGGCTCTCTGGCCGTTCTAGCAGCTCGCCGGCCTGAAGCACAGACATCGGCTCGCCAAGTAACTTCGCCGTAGGCCGAATGACTCATGATTCTTGCAACGCGAACACATCCCTCCCTGGCGGACCGGTGAACTTTTTGCGGAGACACACCTGTGGTAAATTGAGCCTCGTAGTGTTTCTAGGGTGGATGCTCTCTGGATCAGTGAGCGCATACAACTGCAGATAGCCCGTCCCGTAGATGAAGCAGAAAGTACTATAATACATTTGCTCTGTGAGTCCTAGCCGTAGAGGAGGGAATAAGGAATGCCAGATTACATGTATGTTTCCTTGCAAGACGAAGACAAGATATTGGTCTTCAATACAGATACGGCTACTGGTAAGCTATCGGCAAAGGCTGAAGCGTCTGTATCGGGTGGGCCTTCACCTCTAGCTATAAGCCCGGATCGGAATGTTCTTTACGTCGGGCATCGGACCAATCCGGCGATATCCAGTTTCCGCATTGACCAGGACACAGGAGAACTGACGCCCAAAGGGACGGTGCCGCTTGAAGCAAATCCCACGTATTTGGCCACAGACCGAAATGGCAAGTATATGCTGTCTGCCTACTACCAAGGCGCGCATGCAGCCGTGCATCCAATAGGGTTGGGCGGCGCCGTATGTGAATCACCTATCGAATGGCTAGAGACAGCCACTGGCGCCCACGCTATGCAGACCGATCGATCCAATAAGTTTGCCTTCGTGCCTCACATCGCAGGGCGCGGCCCTAACGCCATCTATCAGTTCAGATTCGACGAAAATACTGGCCATATTACGCCAAACTCGCCCCCAAGGGTCGAGCCGAAAGAGACCTTAGGGCCACGCCACTACTGTTTCCATCCAACCCTAGATATCCTCTATTTTTCCAATGAGCAGGGCTGTAGTGTAACCGGCTATCGCCTCGACACTTCAGGGGGAACACTGTCGGCATTTCAAACTATAACGACGCTGCCCGATGGTTATACAGAGCCAAACACATGCTCCCAGATTCAAATCTCTCCTTCTGGGAAATTCCTGTATGCTGGTAACCGAGGCCACAACAGCATCGCGGGCTTCTCAGTCGACGCCTCCACTGGAAATCTGACAGCCATAGGCCAGGTGTCGACTGAACCTGTGCCCAGCGCCTTCAGCCTCGATCCTGAGGGCAATTTTCTCTTCGCCGCTGGATCGGAATCGGGCCGCCTGACCTCATTCAGAATTAATGCCGATACGGGTGAGCTCGCTCCCCTGGAGACTATTCCTCTGGGCCAGAGACCGATGTGGGTGCTGACGACCAGGCTAAGAACCTAACTTCCTAGATTACCCGCGGTTGTTTACTGCTTATCTACGAGCGGGTATATGAAGCACAAACTCCCTTTACCATGCATCTGAACAACCATACTGTTTTGTATTTATTGACGCTAGATGATACGCCCACCACCGCTCTCCGGAACCGAGGGTCGTGGGTTCGAATCCCTCCGGGCGTACTACTTTCCAGATACACAGGGAATGCGTATCTGTTAGAAAAGCACAACACACCAATCAAACTCTAGGTTTCCAGCGAACGCGGTAAGTCCTTGTGATTGCCTGTCATCCAATGTATCATGGAATCATGGTGTCAGGCCGCAAGGAGCACCTCTTCAATAGACATGTTAGCCACTCAGCGATCACACCCTTGCTGCTAGCAGCTGTATTGCTTTTTTCACCTCTGGTCACGGGCTACGCTTGGTCGGAGGGGCGCCATGCTAACGAGAATCAGCTTCACCGACACCATCTCCTAGAGCAGTTGGCTCCCAACTCTCATCACCACCCTGCTGAGGCCATCGAGGAAGGTGGAACTCAGGACCTGGAAGGACAAGGCTTGGGTTCAAATTCTGTCACCCTTGGTGGCACAGTGACGACGCCGACGCCCATAATGTTCGCGGCCGTCGTTCCCACAATCGTTAACTATCTTCAGGGCGTGTCTGCATTGCCCACCATCGCGACATCTTCCATAATCCTGTCCTCTCTGTTGATGCTGATATGGCTCTACCTCCTGAGACCACAGAACCAGCCTCATCCTCTGGAAAGACCCCCCGCTACCTCTCCTTAGCTCTACCTATCTTCGACTTCTCATGCGGAGAAGCGATTGTCGTACATCTCATCCCCTTAGCCGTCGTGGGAAATATGTTGGTGAATTGTAGGAAGGCCGTCTCCATAGCAATGGTCACATTGCCAGTGCTAGCTCTCTGGCTCAACACTGGTGGCCACTCTGTGGAGGCAAACGGACAAACGGTGCCCATTCTTGAGACCACTCAGGGGCTGTATCGGGTGGAAGTCAGGATATCTCCGGCTACCCCAAGAGTAGGTAGCCTGCACATGGTCATAGTCTTGCGAACTCTGGAGAATCGACAACCTGTTAACGATGCCACAGTCAGGGTGAGAGCCCTCGGCCCAACGTCGGAATCTCTCTCAGTGGGCCCCATAGATACCTACACTGTACCCCCCACCTTCAACTGGTACGACCTCAACATGACGCTACCACAAGAGGGAGAATGGGGCTTCACGGTCGACATCACTGAGAATGACCAAATGACCAGGGTGGAGTTCCCATTGATGGTAGTATCCGGCAGTATAAACTGGGGGATAATCATAGTCCTCATATCCGCCATCCCCTTTCTTATGGCCATAGCCTGGTACTTTCGACAGTCAGCCAGAAGTAGGTTGTCAAGGAGAAGGTAACAGACATACATGGAGGAGAACAAAATTATGAATCCAAGGAGCCTGGGAAACCCCCATATTTTACTGGTCACCGCCGCATACGTGGTCCTCATTGCAGCGTGCGGGGGAGGTGAACCAGAGGATCTCATTTTCGATCTTGAGATCAACGAACGCCAACTCAACATCAACGTTATGGAGGCGAAACAGAACGATACTCTGACTCTGAATATCAGCAGCGATGAGCCCGGCGCAATCCACATCCACGGCTACGACTATGAGGAGGCGATTTCTCCTGAGGGGATAACTGTTCTAGTCTTCGAGACCAATGCTACCGGTAAGTTCAATATCACGTTCCATCCCGGCGGCGGGCACGGGATGGGTGAAGCAGGTACGGTGCATGCTCATGAAGATGAAGAGCGGTGTGAGGTTGCCCCGATACTCAGTGCGACTCCTCCTGGGATAAGCGTTTCCGCATTCCTCTCAGATGAGCCCCACCACATAGACATAGTGGCGACAACCGAGAATATAGTGCTTTCGGACGACGGCAACCACTGGCACCTGTACGTGAACGGGAAGATGCATAGCATGAATGTAGAGCCTGAGGTCACCTTCGATACGCGAAGCATTGGAAGTCCAGGAGAGTACCAGATAATGGCCACCGTGTCCGACGCCCAGCACTGTGACTACGACATCCAGGCTATGACCACGGTGGTTCTTGAGGGAGAGGAACCCGTTGACATGGAGGAACGCGGGCAAGAAGAGGAAGAAGTCCTCCTCGGCTCCCTGGAGGTTCAGCCCAGATAGGACGCCCAGCGGATTCCTGAGAGGTAGGTAATATGAGACAACCAATGCACTGGTTTTCAGTGCTCTTGGTCGCTGTGCCAGGAGCCCTGGCAATTCGACCGGCCTACGCCCACGGCTTCGGGGAGCGCTACGATCTGCCCATTCCTCTGGAGTACTACCTGGCTGGAGCCGGAGCCACAGTGGCCCTTTCCTTTGTAGTGATCGCGCTGTTCGTGAGGGGAGCTTCTAATCTTGGCAAGTACGGGCGGCTCAACCTCCTCCACAATCACTGGTTAGCTGCACTGCTGCAAGCCAGGCTATTCACGTTTGCCATCAAGCTGGCCTCGGCCTCCTTGTTCCTACTAGTTATCTTTACCGGTATCTGGGGAGAGCAGGACCCGAATGTCAACTTCTCTCCAACCTTTGTATGGGTCATCTGGTGGATAGGCATGGGATTCTTCGTAGCTCTGGTGGGTAACCTCTGGGCCTTGGTGAATCCCTGGAGCATCATCTTTGGCTGGGCTGAAGGAGTGTACCGGCGTCTTAAGCCAGAAGGGGAAAAGGATTTAGGATTCGAGTACCCACGCTTGCTTGGAGTGTGGCCTGCCTTTGTACTCTTCCTCGGCTTTGCCTGGCTGGAAAACGCCTATCCCCAGGCTTCCCAGCCTAAGATGATAGCCGTGATGGTCCTTACGTACTCGGCAATCACCTGGGGAGGAATGCTCCTTTTCGGCAAGCATGTATGGCTCCGATACGGCGAGGGATTCTCCGTGATATTCGGATTTCTCGCCCGGTTTGCGCCCATAGAGGCCCGGGTTTCCCATGGAGGCTACTGTCTGGAATGCGCTACCAGCTGCGTGGAGCACGGGGATGGGTGCATCAATTGTTATCTGTGCTGGGAGCAGGCTGGCAGCGACGAGCGGGAGCTGAACCTGAGACCTTATGCTGCGGGCCTAGTGAGGCAGGAGGACATCACGACGGACATGCTAGCCTTCATCATTCTGATGCTAGCCACGGTAACCTTCGATGGCTTCAAATCCACACCTATTTGGGGAGACATCCAGGACACACTCTTCAGCACAATGGCCCCTTTCTTTGGCACTAACGCGATTGCGGCCACTGATACACTGGGCCTGCTGCTGTTCCCCATCATCTTCCTGGGAGCATATTTCTTCTTCTCTTGGATGATGTCATATACCTCTCGTTGTGGGTTGCCAACCTCATACATTGCCCGAGCATTTGTATATTCCCTAATACCCATAGCCCTAGCGTACAACATCGCCCATTTCTTTACTCTGCTGGCAATAATGGGACAGTTGATCATACCTCTGGCGTCGGACCCCTTCGGATACGGATGGGACCTGCTGGGTACCGCCGACTACAAAGTCAACATAGGCCTTGTGAATGCAAGATTTGCTTGGCTATTAGGCGTGGGAGTTATAGTCCTGGGGCACATTATCGCCGTTTACCTGGCCCACCTAATTGCGCTGCGCACCATAGAAGACCAGAGAGCTGCTCTGAAGAGCCAGTATCCCATGTTGGCTCTCATGGTGACGTACACCGCCATCAGCCTGTGGATCATCGCCCAGCCGATTGTGGAACGGACATAGCAAGGGTCATTGACCATCCTACCAGAGCACCATAAAATCAAATCAGAGCCCCAGCAGGAAGGAAGAACCCACACTGTCTGATGACTACTTACCATGCGATAAGGAGATTCACAATTGAAGTGCCTCATGGAGCTTCCTGGGCTGGCCAGCCCAGGCTGGTATCTCAGCCCTGTCACGGATGGAAGGGCCAGCTATAACTAGCGCAGGAAGCGCTCTTCTCGCGTTCATGCTAGCGGGAGCCTTTTTCCTAGTGGCTTGCGGTGGCGGCGGCTCCCTAGGGACGGTGCAAGGCTTTGTTACAGCTGTCCAGGCCAGGAGCATCACGGAAATCGAGTCCCTTTCCGTGCGGGACGATGCAGGGAAGACGTGGATGTTCACCACCGAGGGCCCTCTAGAGCCCTTTCCGGCCCACCTCAACGATCATATGCTGAACAAGCAGCAGGTCAGAGTGGTATACGAGAAACAGGAGGCAGGCTTCGTTGCCGTGAGCATCCTCGATTACCCCTGATCAGTTAGGGTCAACAACTCAGTTTAATAGCAATCGGACTCTGTAGACTAAACAGGAGCCAAGCACTCTCCTGGTCGCTCAATATGTAGCATCCCCTACTCCGTGGCCGTGGCGCTATGGCGAGATCCAAGCGATCCCAGAGCCTTCAACTAAGGCGTGGAGGACCAGGAAGACATCCGTAAGGCGGCCCGAGGGATTGAGGGCTTCACCCTCTGGAGGACTCTTCTGAATATAAGCGCGGTCAGCCCTTGCCCTGGCCATAGACGCCGAGTCCCACCGTCTGAATGCCTCCGACTACAAAGGCTCTCCCAACA
>JASLXI010000269.1 GCA_030740415.1 Dehalococcoidia bacterium | reverse complement strand
CTACGGGGTGGTATACGACTGTCCAATCAGGATGCTTCAGGCCGATCAACCCTTCAACCTAGCAGTGATATCGCTGGAAGAGGACCCGGAAATCATGTTGTACTCCCACCTTCCGGGGACTCCGGTGGAGGAGGTTCCCGTAGGGGCCAGCGTCCAAGTGGAGTTTGAGACGACCCAAGCGACCGGCCAGAAGGTTCCTGAGTGGCGAGTGGTGGGCTAACCCCACGTTTCTATAGAGATACCATTAAAGATACTAGAGGGAGAGGTGAAAAATGGCACCAACTGAATTGGCACCACAGTCAATGTATCGAGATAAAGAGGGGCTCGGTATATGGGAGCACCGGGGAAAGGTGGCGGCGGTAGGAATAGGACACTCCCCCACCATGCGGCGGTGGGATGGGACGGCCGCGAACAGCCTAGGCGCCAACACCGTTGTCGCAATCCAGAAGGCAATGGAAGATGCTGGGGTTACGCCAGACCAAGTTGATGGACTGGTAATGGACCACGCCACCACTACGGGGGCTCACTGGCAGAAAGGTGACCCTATTCCCATGGATGTGGTCAATGCTTTCAATCCTAGTGATGATCCCTTAGATGGCCTTGCCAAATTAAGTACGGAATGGATAGCCAAGAACGTTCCAGGGTTGACGAACCTCGGGTTTACAGCCTATGCCAATCACAGTTGTATGTCTGATTGCATAGTAGTTGCAGCCCAAGCTGTTGGCGACGGGCTTACTCACACGTGCTTGGTGGTAAAAGGTTGGCACAACCTGGCAGGACGGTATTACCAGGGGGGGGCTGCAGCTGAGGACACACTTTCAGGGCGAGGCCAGTTTAACCTCTGGGGCGCCCCGGCTAGTTACGGAACGGCCTCGCAGTTCGAGCAGTACTGTCGCAAATATGGCAAGAGCCATGACATGATGGCTCCGTTCGTAGTTAACTCCAAGAGGAACGGCCTATTATTCCCAGAGGGGTTCTTCGCACAGCACAGGCCAGAGCCTCTGACCGTGGAGGATTATATAGCGGCCAGGTGGATAGCCAAGCCAGCCAACCTGTTCGATAATGACATACCAATCATGGCCTCTGCGGCATATCTCTTCACCACTGCTGAACGAGCCAAGGATATGAAACAGAAGCCGGTCTACATTCTCAACCACACCAGGACAGAGCCCAGGATTCGGGGTGTCGTTCCAACCCTGGACGATGTGGAGGCGGCTGGAGATTCCATGGGCCGGAAGCTCTACGAGGGTTCTGGGCTTACTCCCAAAGACATCTCTTTTGAAAACTTGTACGACGGCTTTACCCTCTTCCACCAGTTCCACCTCGAGGGAATCCGCTACCGTGGTGTTGGAAGAGGTGAGGCTCTCGATTTCTACCAGACTGACATCAGCATAGAGGGACCAAACCCAGTCTCGCCCAGTGGCGGCAATTGCGGTAGCGGTCGCACCCGTTTCTGGATGCACACCGATACAATTCAGCAGTTGCAGGGGCGAGCGGGAGCGCGGGCGGTCACTGGCGTAAAGGCTGAGGCCGCCATTTCAGGTGGTACCATGCCAC
>JASLXI010000268.1 GCA_030740415.1 Dehalococcoidia bacterium | reverse complement strand
CCTTTACCTGTTCCCTCGCCGCCACAACGACTTCGGAAAGCTCTGCAAGGTATCGCAGCTAGAAGTAGATGTCGAGCAGACGGTGATGGTCAATGTATGGGAGGCCAGGGAGGTGCTCCTTGGGGGCCGTCGAAAATCTGCTGAGGCAGTGGTGGGAGACGAAACTGGAAACATACGGGCGGTCTGGTTCAACCAGCCTTACCTGGCCAAACAGTTCAAACCCGGCACCCGTCTGGTGCTTAGTGGGAAAGTAAACACCTTCAGGAACGCCAGGGTACTGGAATCTCCGGAGTACGAAGTCCTACGGGCCGGTGAAGAGCTTATACACACCGGGCGCCTAGTCCCCCTTTATCCCCTTACAGATGGTCTCACGCCCCGGACCGTGCGCCGTCTGGTCAAGGATACCCTAGATACCTGGTCCCCCCTCATTCAGGACTCCTTGACCAGGCCGATGCGCCACAGAACGGGGTTACCGGAACTCCGACAGGCCATCTACCAGGCCCACTATCCCCAGGACGAAGAGAGCAAGGCTATAGCTAGACGACGCCTAGCCTTTGACGAGTTGTTCCTGATACAACTCTACGTTTTCTCTCGCCGCAGGGAGTGGCGAGATTCAATGGATGCGCTTCCATTGCGCAGAAACCAGGATATGCTGGACGCCTTCTTGTCCAGCCTGCCCTTCACCCTGACCAGCGCCCAGGAGAAAACCCTGGGGGAAATACTCGGCGATATGGAACAGGAAAGGCCCATGAGCCGCCTGCTTCAGGGTGACGTGGGTAGTGGCAAGACCGCGGTGGCTTTGGCAGCCCTACTCTCCACCGTAGCCAACGGCTATCAAGGCGCGTTCATGGCCCCCACGGAGATCCTCGCTCAGCAGCACTTCAACAATATTTCGCTTCTTCTTAGTAGACTACCCAGGGCTGAGAGCCATGAAACCTGGTTCTCATTTCAACTGGACAACTTTCCGCGCCCCTTCTCCGTTGGCATCCTCATCGGCAGCCACAATAGTAAGCAGAAGAGGGAGGTCCAAGAGATGATGAGGCAGGGAACTCTGGATATGGCAGTGGGAACTCACGCCCTCGTGCAACGGGGTGTGGAGCTTCCCAATCTGGCTCTGGCCGTGGTGGACGAGCAGCACCGCTTTGGAGTGATGCAGCGCGCTTCTCTCCGTCAGAAGGGAGAAACACCCCACCTACTGGTCATGTCCGCTACCCCGATACCACGTTCCCTGGCACTTACCCTGTATGGCGACCTAGACCTATCAGTGTTGGATGAGTTGCCACCCGGACGCCAGATAATCCGAACCAAATGGGTCCACCCCGAGAGACGACATAACGCCTACAAATTCATTAAGCAGGAAGTAAGCCAGGGACACCAGGCCTTTGTCGTCTGCCCCCTCATAGAGGAGTCGGATGTGCTGCAGACCCGCGCTGCAACCACAGAGTTCAAACACCTCTCAACGGAGGTGTTTCCCGAACTTTCACTGGGCCTGCTCCACGGCCGCATGCCATTCAAGGAAAAGGAAGAGGTCATGGCCCGTTTCCAGCGTGGCGATATGGACATACT
>JASLXI010000267.1 GCA_030740415.1 Dehalococcoidia bacterium | reverse complement strand
GATCGAACTGGAATGTGATGGCCAGTCCACCCTTCTCAGCACCGCCCTCAAGGTCAGAAACGTCATATTGATCGTCAACGTCTCCGTCGCTGTCCCAGGCCTGAACTTCGACCTGCACGTATCTCTTATCGTCCGGTACTGTTGTCAATCAGCAAGAATGGGACAGATCGGGACCCGAGAAGATTATTATTGTGAAGTGAGCTCTCTAATACCAAACGTGTCGGATAAGACCCTAATATAGCTAGACGTTGTTCAAGACTTCGCCCACCCTTAGTCCAGATTGACTTCTGGGTGAGGTGAAAAATGCGTGGGCGACCGTTTGAAGTGACTTGGCGTGAAGAGGATACGACGGAGGCGCTGAAAGCGGCGTATCGCAGGGAGCGTGACATTGAGTTGCGAACGCGGCTGCACGGCTTGTGGCTGTTGCGGTCCGGACGGCGACTCTCCTCAGTAGGGGCAACAGTTGGTGTCCACTACCGAACCGTACAGACGTGGGTGGGCTGGTATCGAGAGGGTGGTGTGCCGGAAGTTGTCTCACACAGAATGGGTGGTAAGGGGCAAGAACCGTTCTTAACCGACGAAGCCCAAGAGCAGGTCGTCGAGGAGGTTGCCACAGGACGATTTCGGACGGCGGGAGAGATCAGGGACTGGATCGCCGAGGAGTATGGGGTCAGGTACAAGACAGGCAGCATCTACAGTCTGATGCACCGGTTGCGATGTAGCCCCAAGGTACCCCGTCCGATCCATGCCAAGGCCGACCAGAAGCAACAAGCTTCCTGGAAAAAAGGGGGCTCCAACAAGCCCTAACGGAAGCTGGAGTGACACGTCAGACATCCCTTGGCTTCGCCGATGAGATGCGGGTAGGGCTGCGCGGTATGGTGCGGCGAGTCTGGGGATGTCGGGGCGTGAAGGTAGGCCAGCGTCTCCAACTGGTCTATGAGTGGCGATATCTGTTTCTGGTGGTAGACGGCCGAAAGGGGACCCTCCATTGGACTTGGATAGACTCGATGAAGGCTGAGATGGTGGGGGCTGCGGTGAATGGTCTCAAACAGCAGACCGAGGTGGGGGCGGTGGTGTGGGATGGAGCGCCTAGTCACCGAGATCGACGAATGCGTGGATTGGGCCTGCCGCTGATCGGACTGCCCCCCTACAGTCCAGAGCTCAATCCTGCGGAACGGGTATTTGAGGAGGTGCGCCGGTGGATCGAGGGGAAAGTCTACCGGAGCATTGAAGACAAGGTGGAGGCAGTGGAGGCCTTCCTGACTGAGTTTGAATCGGACCCCAACCGCGTACGGAGCCTTGCCGGTTGGGAATGGATTGATGAAGCCGTCCAGTACCTTCCCGCTCTTCTTGCGGCGTAATTAGACTGAGATGGTATCAGTAGTAATGGTAGGATCAGCCAACCACACCCTCTGGCCAGGGTGTTTACCGCACCCGAGCACCCTGTAAAGCAAGGTTTGGCCTAGCCTGGAGCAAGCACCCAAATGACAGGAAAGATACCTGTTACGCCCGCGATGAAACCGTCCATATATTCATCATACTCCTGGCCGAGGAATATGCAACGCGGCTCGGC
>JASLXI010000266.1 GCA_030740415.1 Dehalococcoidia bacterium | reverse complement strand
CACCCCATCGTTGGGGCGTACGAACCAGTATTGAATGCTGTCGATTGGTGCCTCCAGGCATACCTTCAATCCTGTTTCTTCCGTCACCTCCCGTACGGCCGTTTCCTCCAGGGTTTCTCCTGGGTCGGGAGTACCCTTGGGCAGTCTCCAGGTCCAACCATTGGTGGAGTGCAGTCCACAGATGACGACTTGCATTTCCCCATCCTCGAACCTATATACGACCCCTCCGGCAGCAACTGGATGCTCTACTTTATATTTAGGTACCATCACAGTATCGAATGCCCATTTAATCACCCCTTCCCCCCACCTCCCCATTCTATTGCGATTTCTTGTTGAAATCAAACGCCAAGGAGCGGGTGTATGGAGGCTAGGTAGGGATTCCTTCTATGTCCCAACCCCTTGGTTATGGGAAGACCTCGGCTGTCCGCTTTTCTGAAGGGAGTTTCTTGGAGAATCAATTGTAGAGGCCCAAGCGTCTTCCGCGCGATCCAGCGCTGGTCTCTACAGATACACGCGTCGAGAAGGTATTCGGCACTTCTCTGCTGTGACGATGGCGTCTATGCGGCTTGCTGCTGATTCCAGTTGATCGTTGACCACCACATAGTCGAAAAGAGGGAGTTGGTATAGCTCATCCATCGCCATGCGAATGCGCAACTCCAGGTCTGGTGTGGTCTCCGTCTTACGCTCCCGCAGACGCCGTTCCAGCTCTTCGGGAGAAGGGGGCATGAGAAATATGAACACGGCGTCCGGCGCAATGTCTTTGATGGTGGTGGCACCCTGAACGTCGGCTTTGATTATCACGTCCAAGCCCTTCTCCAGAGCGTCGGTGACCTGTGTCCGGGGGACACCATACCAATTGCCGTAGACCTCTGCGCACTCCAGGAAATCTCCAGCCCGCACTTTCTGATGGAAAGTGTCCCTATCCAGGAACAGATAGTCCACGCCATAGTTTTCACCGGGCCTCTGGGAGCGTGTTGTTGCAGTAACGGTGAAGTGCCAGTCGCGGCCTAGCTCCTTAAGCTGCCGCAGGACGGAGTCTTTCCCCACTCCTGAAGGGCCGGACAACACCACCAGCAGTGGTCCTTCTCCGGCCTGGTCGTAGACGGATTTTTCAGTTGGCCTCACAGCGTCCCTTGTCTATGATTGTGTCAAGGATGCCAGGTCTTCCCAGAAGTTGGGATAGGAAATGTCCACGACCTCGGCCCCGGTAACAACCACCTCTTCCTCTGCGAGGAGTCCGGCTATCCCCAGTGTCATTGCCAGTCGGTGGTCTGCGTAGCTCTTGCAAGCGCCGCCTTTCAGTGAGCCCGTGCCCTCTATAGCAAGGCCGTCGGGAAGCTCCCTTATGTTGGCTCCCAGCCGAGAGAGTTCAGTGGCTGTGGCGTGCAGTCGGTCGGACTCCTTTGTCCGTAGCTCCTGAGCGTCTCTAATCATCGTGGTGCCCTTTGCAAAACAGGCGGCAAGGGCAAGCACTGGAACCTCGTCCTGCAGTATTGGAATCAGGTCTCCGGCTATTTCAACGCCATTAAGCTCGCTAGACTCTATGGAGAGGTCGGCTACAGGTTCGCCACCTTCCATACGGCGA
>JASLXI010000265.1 GCA_030740415.1 Dehalococcoidia bacterium | reverse complement strand
GGAGCAGTCGGATTGGACTTTCGATTTAGCACCGAGGAAGAGGCCTTTCAGAGAGAGGTACGGGACTTCGTCCTAGCCGATGTACCACAGGAGTTGCGCTGGAGTGAGCGTGTCGCCTTCACGGACGCCCTCTGGCCATCCATACTGGAGGCACGCAAAAGGCTGACCCTAAAAGGGTGGGCCACCATGCACTGGCCCGCAGAATACGGCGGTCAGGGCGCTTCACACATCACTCATATGCTCCTTGTGGAAGAGTTGGCTTACTGGGGAATTCCCCAGGCCATCGCCTTTGACGATGGCCCCAACATCATAGGCCCAACCATCATCCGTTTCGGCTCTGACCACCTGAAGAGAACCCTTTTACCCTCTATTGCTCGTGCCGAGACCTTCTGGTGCCAGGGGTACACCGAGCCCGGAAGTGGCTCAGACTTGGCAGCCGTTCGTACCACCGCAGCGCAGGACGGAGACCACTACGTCATCAACGGCCAGAAGGATTTTATCAGCGGCGCAGCCAGAGCAGACTGGATTCACGTCCTGACTCGCACGAACTCGGATGCTCCACGATACCATAACCTCACCTATTTTGTAGTAGATATGGGCTCCCCAGGAATCACCCTCCGCCCCTTAGACGAAGCCCACGGCAGGAGCGGAATGCTCAACGAGATATTCTTCGACAACGTGCGGGTGCCAATCGAGAATCTGATTGGAGAGAGGGATGGTGGATGGCAAGTGGCTATGAGCACCCTCAATCTTGAACGAGGGGGGATAGAGAATGTAGGCCGCGCCAGGGGTCTTCTGGAAGACACCGTGAAATACGCCCGCGAGACCCTGCGCTTTGGAAAACCCTTATTCAATGTCACTCATATCCGTAGCAAACTGGCCGAGATGGCAGTGAAAATCGAGGCATGTCGTCTGGCTGCATACAGAGTAGCCTGGTTGAGGGACCAGGGCCTGGATCCCGTCTACGAGTCGTCAATGAGCAAGCTCCTCAGCAGCGAGATGTGGCAATACCTCACCAACGTCACTTTCCAGGTGTCGGGACTCTATGGCCCCCTGAAGCCTGGCTCAAAGCGTGCTCCCATCAAGGGGAGGATTTCAGAAGAATATATAGGCTCCACCCTGGAAACTATCTACGAAGGGACATCTGAGATACAACGTAACATCATCGCCCAGCGTGGCCTTGGGCTTCCCCGTTCATAGAGGTACCCGTCCCTTGAAAGAAATTTAGAAAGCCTTAGCCAAAGCTAGCCAGACCATGGACTTCACCCTCACATATGAACAGGAAATGCTTCGAGCCTCCACAAGGGAGTTTTTGGAGGTTGAATGCCCCAAGTCCCTAGTACAAGAAATGGAGACTGACGATACCGGCTTTTCCCCAGACCTATGGCAGAAGATGGCCGACCTTGGCTGGCTGGGGCTTCCCTTCCCAGAACAGTACGGAGGCGCCGGCCTCAGCTTCCAGGACGTGGCGACCCTTCTGGAGGAGATGGGGCGATTTATCCTTCCTGGCCCTTTCTTCTCGTCGGTTGTTCTGTGCGGACAAGCCATTCTTGAGGCAGGAACTGACGAACAGAAAGCGGATTTCTTGA
>JASLXI010000264.1 GCA_030740415.1 Dehalococcoidia bacterium | reverse complement strand
GCCAGCCTTCTGAGCCCGGCGCTCGATAGCCTGGCTCAGCCCGGTTCCGTCCTTCGCCATCACCCTGACCCGTCCGAGCCAGAGCCAGGGAGAGTCCGCATCGAGATGATGCGCCCTGGCCCTCAGATAGCGGTCGAGCGCCTGAGCAGTCTTTCGCCCAAATGCACAAGCCCTGACACGGGAACCTTTGCCCTTGACGACGACGATGTTTAGTGTCCAATCAATATCGTCGACCTTGAGGCTCGCAATCTCAGCGCGTCGAGCGCCGGTGTCAAGGAATAGTAGTGCGATCGCCATGTCCCGCCTGGCTTCGAAGTCAGTCCCCCGGCAAGCCTTGAGCAGCCGAGACAGGTCGTCCTGAGTCAATACGGGCGGCGGATCCACCTCCACCTTTGGGGGCCGCATGTTCAGCATCGGACTTGCCTTGATCTCGCCTTCCTCGACGGCCCACCGGAAGTATTGCTGCAAACTCCGATATCTGTTGGCGGCAGTAGCTGGCTTCCGCCGGCTGAGAATGTCGGCGATGAACGCCTCGACGTGCTCTCTCGTGATGGAACCGATCTCACGCGGCATTCCCTGATCCGAGAGGAATTCATCGAAGAGCCGGATCCCTTCCATGTACGAGACGATTGTCTTTGCCGCCCGGTTTTCGGCCAGCAAAGTCCTCTTGAACGACTGCGCGAGGTCAGCGACGGAGGGCAGTGAAACGGCGGGTCGAGTGGTGGTTCTAGCGGACACGATTGCTTCCCTCAAGGGTGTGCATTTCGTGTTCAATCATCGTCTGTACAAGCGCTGCTGTCAAGTTTGCCGTGGCACTCAAAACCCGGGAATACCTGTATACAGGTGTTGGTGACCCGCCTCGGACTTGAACCGAGAACCTACTGATTAATCAATCCTTGCCTCTACGGCCCGTACAGAGCCACTGAGGGCATATAGCAGATAGGGCGACATGATAATCAGCTGCAGCGACATGATAGGAAGTAGGTGGTCACCGAATGTTTGACAGTGGGCTGATTTGGGAGCAGGGGGCAGAAGAAAAAGTAGGAGTGGACTACCTACCGGATATTGAATGCCATAGCGGAGTCAACTGGGCTGAACTGGCGGTGAGCAGACTGGGCCAACTCCAACGACACGCTAGCCACATAGCGTCTGAGCATCGTTACTTCCTCCCAACCCATAATCTCCATGAGGTCGCTGTCGTTCATGCCCATACGCTTCATCTGGGCAGCGGCAGACCGTCTGAAAGCATGCACACCCTTGTACGGTACCCTGAAGCTGCTACACCTTCGCCTGACCATCTGGAGTACGCCAGAGGTAGTAAGAGGGCCGTACTTACCCCTCCACATTGGGCTATCGGGGACGCTCCATTTCCTGATATATCTCTCCAACGCTTGCAGTGAGCTTAGTCCCAGAGGGACATACCGAACCCCAGTCTTGCCATCTACTTTGACTAGGCGGTTCTTCCAGTCGGGGGGATTCATAGAGATAAGTTCTCCCACCCTAACGCCAGTATCGAATAGCACCATAAAGATTGCGTAATCCCTGATACCCGAAGGGGTTTTCAAGTCACAGGAAGCTAGTAACGCCTTGAT
>JASLXI010000263.1 GCA_030740415.1 Dehalococcoidia bacterium | reverse complement strand
TTACACCATCCTTCTGGCTGCTGTTGGTAACTCTGTTAATCGTAAGCATTGGGACTTCTGGGGTTGGGGTGCACCTGGTGCCTCACCTGATCCAGCAGGGGTTGAGCGCCCAATCAGCTGTCGGCGCCATCAGCGTAATGTTCACCGCAGGGGCATTGGCTTCGCTCGCGTTGGGCGTAGCAAGTGAAAGGGTATCACCTCGACTATTGATGGCCGCGGCTTACCTGCTAATTGCCGTTAGCCTCGCAATTCTCATTGCGGCGGACACCATAGTTGAAACTTTGTACTGCGCCCCTAAAGTTGGACACGAAATTGTCGTTTGTTAGTGAACACTCTGCGGCGTCGGCTGGTGGGTGAGCCACTGGGCCTCGAACTCTGCCGGGGTCAAGTATCCCAACGATGAGTGGATGCGCTTGTGCATGTACACGTCGTCCAGGAACCGCCCTATCTGCCGGTAAGCATCGCCATAGTCCTCGTACTCTGCCAGGTCCACTTCCTCTTCCTTGATCGTCCGCATCAGCCGCTCGGCATAGCCATTCTGCCATGCCTGGCCCACCTCGGCCATGCTGACCTCAACTCCAGCCTCTTGCAGTGTTCGCACGTAGGCTGTGGATGCGTACTGCACACCCTGATCCGAGTGGTGGATTCGAGGCGAGCCATGACCCACGGCTTTCCTCAGGGCCACCAGAGTCAATTCCTGATCCAGACCTCGACCGAGATGCCAACCTCGGATGCTCCTGGTGAATACGTCCATGATGATCGCCAGATACACGAACTCCCTACTGAGCTTGATATATGTGATATCTGAGACCCACACATGTTCCGGGCCTACTACCTCAAGCTCGCTGACCAGGTTGGGAAAGCGCGGGAAGGAATGGTCGCTGTTGGTGGTCCGCCGCCTGTGTCGGTATGTCTTGCCTTCCAGGCCCATCTCGGCCATCACCCTGCGAACACGCTTTGAGTTGACATGCCAGTCACCGCGTCTCAGCTGAGCTGTTACCCGACGGTAACCATAGGTTGGCCAGGCGCCAGCCACCTCCATGATTGCCTTCCTCAACGCCCCCTCATCCCGGCCTTTGGCCTCGTAGTAGTACAGGCTGCGTGGGTAATCCAGAGTTTGACAGACCAGTGTAACTGGGTGCAAAAGAGCCAGCTTCATGACCACCTCTCGCTTCTGCTCAGGTTCCCATTGAGCATAGCGGAGGCTTTTTTTGCCACCTCAAGCTCTAGGCTCAGCCGCCCTACCATACGCTCCAGTTCTCCGATCCGGACCTGCTCTGCGCTCTCGTGCTCCTTGTGCCGAAATAGCTGCGGAGCCTTCTCTATGAACTCAGTCTTCCATCGAGTGACCGTCTGCGGACTGAGGCTGTACTCCCGACACGACTCCGCCTGCGTCTTGGTCCCGCTGATCAACTCCAGGACCACTCGAACCTTGAAATCTGGACTGAATCTCCGTCTCTTCGCCACGATTTTACCCTCCTCTTGGACCATCTTACTTCACTTAGCCTTTTGTCCAAGATTCGGGGTGCATTACATTCTTAGACCAAACAGACTACCCGAACTACTTTCCACAGAGATGGAGAGCCCCAACCTACCCTGTCGTAGATGTACGCTGGCATGGAG
>JASLXI010000262.1 GCA_030740415.1 Dehalococcoidia bacterium | reverse complement strand
AACGTGGGCTTCGACTTGGCCCCTGCTCTCATGGGGAAGAAGGTGGACGCCATCGTAGGAGCTTATTGGACCCATGAGTCCATTGCAATGGAGATGCAGGGATTCCCGATAAGCGTCCTGCGCATCGAAGACTGGGGCGTTCCCGACTTCTACGAGCTAGTGCTGGTGGCGAGTGAAACCACGTTAGGCGATGATCCGGAGATGGTGCAAGGCTTCCTTCATGCCACTGCCAAGGGCTTTGCGGATGCCGTCAGCGATCCACAGGGAGCTGTGGACGTGCTGGTGGGTGCCAACCCGGAGACGGACGAGGCTCTGGAGACCCAGGGTATTGATCTGCTGGCTCCCATGTGGGATGCGGGAGGCCAGCCTTTCGGCTGGCAGACCCAGGAGCGGTGGCAGAGCCTGGCCGACTGGATGAAGGCCGAGGGTCTTTTGAGTGAGGATGTCGACGAACAGCAAGCCTTCACCTCCGAGTTTGTGGCAGAGTAAGGATTCCCATGTTCAGTATTAGAATTAAGAAGGCCATGACCATCGCCGGCTCGGACTCGGGAGGCGGCGCGGGAATCCAGGCAGATCTGAAGACCTTTGCTGCCTTGGGGGTGTACGGGACCTCGGCATTAACAGCCATTACGGCCCAGAACACTCTTGGTGTGACGGAGGTCACAGAGCTGCCTCCAGACCTGGTGGTTGCCCAGATAGATGCCATCCTCTCCGACATCGGTACAGACGCGGTGAAAACGGGGATGCTGTCCAACTCTCGGATCATCAGGGTAGTGGCCGATAAGGCTAGGGAGTACGCCTTTTCCAACTTGGTGGTGGACCCAGTGATGGTGGCAAAGGGAGGAGACCGACTCTTGCAAGAGGAGGCGGTAGAGGCACTAAGAACTCTCCTAGTTCCACTTGCTACTGTGGTGACCCCAAACCTACCGGAGGCAGCGGTGCTTCTCGGTCGCCAGATGGAGTCCCTGGAGGACGCACGACAGGCCGCGAGAGACATCGTCGCTATGGGAGCACAGAGTGCGGTGGTCAAAGGCGGTCATCTTGAGGGCGATGCGGTGGACGTCTTCTACGACGGCAGGGAGACTCGAGAGTTCAGTGCTGTCCGGTTGGACACTACAAGTACCCACGGCACAGGTTGCACCTTCGCCTCGGCCATCACCGCCGGATTGGCCAGGGGAATGGCTCTGGAATACGCGGTGGCTGGGGCCAAGGAGTACGTAACCGAGGCCATCCGAAATTCTTTTCCAATGGGCGGTGGTCACGGCCCCCTGAACCATTTTTACAACACGAAGGGATGGTAGGAGGGCTTAATTTTCACTTCTGGTCATTTGATAAATCCGATTGTTGCGTAGGTGTACGCTTCCAAAACGCATCACTTGTTTAATAGCATGATTTGCCCTGACAGGAAAGAGGGGCGTCTCCGAAGCACTATCTCAATATCAAGGTTTGTCAAGGAGACACACTGGAAGACATACTAGTTCTGACAGGTGTGGGCATTGCAGCCTTGGTATCCTTCACTCTTGCTGCGGTGGCGGGATTTGGAGGTGGCGTCGTCATGCTACCCGTTATTGTGTGGGCTTTTGGGGTACGCGACGCCATCCCGATCCTCACTATTGCGCAACTGATGAGCAATAGTTCGCGC
>JASLXI010000261.1 GCA_030740415.1 Dehalococcoidia bacterium | reverse complement strand
ACCGTGGCCAAGCCAGTGCTGCCTATCTGCTCAAGAAGTATGTATTTGCTTATGGTTCTCTGCATTGGCGCTCTAGGTTAATCTTGGTATCCTGACGCGTATGGTGGGTTTCTGAATATGGATTCCTTTATCCTTCTTGGCTGCTACGCTACCTATAACAGCGAACCTATAAGAAAGTTTGAAGAATATCTCCAGAATGTGGATGTTTGAGATATCATCGCGTTGTCTATGCAAGAATACAAGGGCTTCATTGCTTGGACGGCTCCTCGGTATCATCCACTATCTTGTAGCTGCTCTCGATGAATTTCTTGCCCTCCTTGCTGGCTTGCCCTGCCTTACCAGCCCGACGGGTCATCAGCAGGAGAAGCCAGGCGAACGCAACTACGACAATGGGTAGAATCAGAGCACGGAACATCGTAGCCGACGCGAAGGTCAGAAAAAGAGGGATTGCAATTCGATACAGGAGCGCCAGTCTCATTGTCTAAAGTAGTCCTGTCTACAAACTCCTCTTTCACTTGCGTACCCCTGATACAGTATTATACTTGGACAGAGTATATTTGGAAATAACCCTGGTAGAATAACCCATGCTATATATTTTCTACGGCGTTGACGACTTCTCCATGCATGAGGCCTTAGAGCGTCTGAAAGGCCAGGTGGGGCCGGTAGATGTCCTGGATGCCAATGTCACTAGGACGCAGGCTTCCTCTTATTCACCTCAACAGCTCCAGGCACAGTGCAATACGGTGCCTTTTCTGGCATCCAGGCGATTGGTGATCGTTGATGGCCTTCTGGCTCTGTTCGAGGGTCGCAGGGCTTCCAGGACAAGCCGGGGGGCAAAGGATGTCTCCTCATCGTGGCTGTCGATGGCGGAGTACATTCCCACCATGCCTCCCTCAACAGATCTGGTCCTGATCGATGGCGCTATTGGAAGAAACAACCCTCTCCTAAGCCAGCTGTCCTCACTTGGACAGGCCAGTGAATTTCCATCTCTTAGCGGCAGTGGATTGAACCGCTGGATCCATGAAAGGGCCATGGCAATGGAATGCACCATATCCAGGGAGGGAGTAGGCCTATTGGCGAAGTTGGTCGGAGGCAACCTGTGGACCATCAACAGTGAAATAGAAAAGCTATCCCTTTACTGCAGAGGCCGCACCGTGGAGGAAGAGGATGTCCGACTTTTGGTGTCCTTTGTCAAGGAGATGAGTGTCTTCAGCGCCGTTGATGCTATGCTGGAGAGGAAATATTCAGAGGCCCTGCGGATTGTGAGGCATCTGATGGAGGGCGGCGCCACTGGCCCATACATAGTGACTATGGTGGCACGGCAGGTGAGGCTCCTGCTTTTGGTGAAAGACCTGGAGGTTCAGAAAATCCCCGCGGGACAGATGGGCACTCGTCTGGGGTTATCCTCGGGCTGGGTGCTGAACAAGGTGAGAGAACAGGGGAGACGTTACTCAGTAACGGCCCTGGAGTCCCTGCACAGGGGTCTGTTGGAGACAGACCGGGCCATCAAGACGGGTCACATCGCCGAAGGCGCCGTGGGGGAGTTCCTTGTGGAGGTGTTTACGGGTGTCTCTACTGCTCGTGGGATGGTTAAGCAGGGGGCACCAAAGGAATTCTCCTAGCCATCCTGCTCGATGGCGTTGTAGCATGCCACCAGGTGTCCTTGATCTACCTCTGTCAGAGCCGGCTTGGGGCTGAGACGGCATTCGTTGGAGGCCTTGGGACACCGCGGTAGGTAA
>JASLXI010000260.1 GCA_030740415.1 Dehalococcoidia bacterium | reverse complement strand
AACTACCGATACTTGGGAGATGAGTTGGCGTACATCCTTGATAACTCGGATGCCGAAGCGCTCTTCTTTGACCACAGTCTTTCAGACAGAGTCGACGCGGTAAGAAAGCAGTTTCCGAAGTTAAAGGCCTTGGTTCAAGTGGGTGGAGTGTCGGCGCCACCCTGGTCACTTTCCTATGAAGAGGCCCTTGAGGGCCCTCCAATGTCACGGATAGAGCGCTCTGGAAGTGACCTTTGGTTTCTATACACAGGTGGCACGACGGGGATGCCCAAAGCTGTCATGTGGTCACACGATGCCCTGTTCGCCAATATGGAAAAGACGTTTGTCTCTATGGGAGAGGAACTGCCGGCGACTCCCGCCGAAGCAGCCGCCACGGCAACCCGCATCTTGGCTGCTGGAACCCGAATCAGGCAGCTTTGTGCAGCGCCACTCATGCATGGAACCTCCGGCTTGAGCAGCTTGGCGACTCTCACCCACGGCGGGATGCTCGTCACTCTGGGACAGAGATCCTTTGATCCCGATGAGCTTTGGGGAATCGTGGAATCCGAAGAGATAACGATGGTCACCATCGTGGGTGATGCTTTTGCCAGACCAATGCTTGACTCGCTAGACCGGGCAGAAGAGAGCGGTAGATCATGGGACCTCAGTTCACTCCGCCTCCTGTTGTCCTCGGGGGTCATGTTCAGCGCGCCCGTAAAGGCAGGATTGTTGAAGCACCACGACTGCACCCTTGTGGACATTCTCGGCTCCAGTGAAGGAACCGGAATTGGTTCCCAGGTCACCTCAAGGAGCCTTGGCTCTGCCCCCACAGCACGGTTTTCCCTCGGTGACAAGGCAAGGGTGTTCGACGAGGATGGCCTGGATGTGGTTCCCGGTTCCGGTGAGCGCGGCCTGCTTGCTCTCGGGGAGCCGATACCACTGGGGTACTACAAGGACTCGGCCAAGACCGAGGACACATTCCCCATGATCGGAGGGCGCCGCTGGTCTATGCCGGGCGACTGGGCAATCGTAGAGGAGGATGGAACGATCACCCTGCTTGGCAGGGGATCTGCGTGTATCAACTCTGGTGGAGAGAAGGTGTATCCGGAGGAAGTTGAAGAGGCGCTCAAGGAACATCCTGACGTAGTCGACTGCAACGTTGTAGGAACGCCTGACGACCGTTGGGGAGAGGCAGTAGCCGCAGTGGTTGAGCCAAGCAGCGGTGCCGGAGATGAACTTAATGAGAAGGTGCTGAGATTGCATGCCCGCACGCTTCTAGCTGGCTACAAGGTACCAAAGAGGATTCTCTTAGTGGATCACATCCAGAGGGGTCCTAACGGCAAGCCTGACTACAAGTGGGCTCGAGCGACACTAGAGGCCTTGCCCTAGTCGGTTCAGAGCCCCAGAAGAGCCTGCTCAACTACCTCAGGCATCGCAGGATGAACGTACAATTGACCTCGGGCCATCTCATCCACGGTAAGCGAAGACGTCATACCTTGGATTAACAGTTGGATGAGCGTGGGGGCATGTGGGCCGACTATGTGGGCCCCCAGCAACTTCCTAGAGTTGGGATCTGCCAGGAGCTTTACGAAACCTGTCCTGTCCTCCATGGCCCAGCCATAAGCAATGTCAGAGAAGTTTCGCGCCGACACGATATGCGGAGTTCCAGCACTACGAAGTTTCTGTTCGGTGGCCCCGACACTTGCTATCTGGGGATGTCCGAACACGGCGTAAGGAGTGAGGGAGTTGTCTGTTGCCCTCAG
>JASLXI010000025.1:8273-8530 GCA_030740415.1 Dehalococcoidia bacterium | reverse complement strand
AAGTGGGTGGTGGTTCCCTGTACCTCTTCTAAGACAGCTAGCTTTATGGCCACGAAGCTGGCGACTTCCTGCATGGTTTGCCCTGCCAGCAGCACCGACAAGTCGTAGGACCCAGACATCAGGTGGAGCGAGCGTACCTCTGGGAAGCGAGCGATCCTCTTGGCTATGCCATCGAAACCCACATCACGCTGGGGAGTCACCCGCAGTTCCACCATGGCAAGCACCTCCTGCTCTCCCAAATGTTCCCAGTTGATGAT
>JASLXI010000025.1:2627-8263 GCA_030740415.1 Dehalococcoidia bacterium | reverse complement strand
CCGAGACCTCCTCTGGGGTAGCCTTTGCGTTCTTTTCCAGGATTGTAAGAATATCTTTCATAGCTCTGGCCTCATCTTGTGCCATGCGGTGGCTTTTTCATAGGTATATGCTACTCGCAATATAGTCTCCTCCGCCAGGGGTTTGCCTATGATCTGCATACCTACGGGAAGCCCATCCACAAACCCTGCAGGGAGGGACATGGCCGGAATGCCTGCGATGTTGACGGGAATGGTGCACACATCGTTCTGGTACATCTGAACGGGGTCCTCTACCTTGGCTCCTAGCTTGAATGCCACCGAAGGAGAGGTGGGAGTGATCAGGACATCGTACTTCTGGAAGGCCTCCTGGAACTCCCTGCTTATGAGGGTGCGCACCCTCTGGGCCTTGAGGTAGTAGGCGTCGTAGTAGCCCGCGGACAGGGCGTATGTGCCAAGCATTATACGACGCTTCACTTCTGGGCCAAAGCCGTGCTGCTTTGTTCTCTCCATTGCCTCCCACATGCTGTCGGCGTCCTGGGCGGAGTACCCGTATTTCACACCGTCGTATCGGGCCAGGTTGGCCGATGCTTCCGAGGGTGCCAGGATGTAATACACAGCCAGGGCATATCTTGTGTGAGGCAGCGAAGTCTCCTCCACTGAGGCTCCCAGTTCTTCCAGCTTCTCCAGGGCTATTCTCATCGCGTGCGCCACGTTTTGATCAATGCCCTCACCGTAGTACTCCTTGGGAACTCCTATCTTTATGCCCCGGATGTTACCTGTCAAAGCCTTGCTATAATCCTGTGCCTCTTGAGGTATGGAAGTGGCATCGCGGGAATCGTGGCCGGAAATGGCACTCAGCACCAGGGCGCAATCTGTCACGTCCTTGGTCAGGGGGCCGATCTGGTCCAGAGAGCTGGCGAAGGCTACCAGGCCGTAGCGGCTCACCAGCCCGTAGGTTGGTTTCATCCCCACGATGCCGCAAAAGGATGCTGGCTGTCGTATGCTGCCCCCGGTGTCGGAGCCCAGGGAATAGATGCACTCGCCGGAGGCTACTGCTGCCGCGGGACCGCCGCTACTACCTCCGGGTACCCTCTCTATGTCCCAAGGGTTGCGTGTTGGAAAGAAGGCGGAGTTTTCCGTGGAGGAGCCCATTGCGAACTCGTCCATGTTTCCTTTTCCAATCACCACTGCTGACCCAGTGAGCAGCTTCTCGACCACCGTGGCATTGTAGGGTGGAATAAAGCTCTCTAGCATTTGTGAGGAGCAGGTGGTGGGAATTCCACGGGTGCACATGTTGTCTTTGAGCTGCATGGGCACTCCTGCCAAGGGGCTTACCTCCCCCTGAGCGATGGCCTGGTCAGCCTCTTTGGCCTGCTGCAGGGCCATTTCCCCTGTGATGGTCACATAGGACTTTATACGGGGCTCCACCTGCTGCACGCGGTCGAGGACGGCCTGGGTCAGTTCCTGGGAAGAGACCTCTCGGCCATCCAGGAGATGGCGGGCCTCATGGAGGGTGAGATCGTAGAGATTGGATGGCATCAATCCAGCACTGCCTTGACCCGGAAGTAATCGTCCTCTCTTAGGGGGGCGTTGGCCAAAGTATCCTCCTTCGACATGGGAGAGGTGGTTTCGTCCTGTCTCATCACGTTCTCTAGGGTCACGGAATGCCCTGTAGGAGGGACGTCGGTGGTATCCACCTGATCCAGCACCTGGAAGTTCTCGAGGATGTCGGAGAGTTGATGCCGAAGGCTCTCGATCTCCTCCTGGCTCAACCCCAGACGGTAGATCAGTGCTATATGTTGGACTTCGTCCTGGCTCAGCCTAGGAGAGGTCATGATTATGTACCTTCCAAAAAAGTAAGGCCAGTGTAGCAAAGAGGTCATCCTGCTTCAAGGGTTGTAGCTGTAATTGTAAATATCGACCTAGAAAATGTGATGAATGTGCTACATTTGTTCTGCTATAACATATCCTTGGTTCCTCGGAGAGCAGGGTGGTATACTGAATGGGTCCTCTAACGCATTTCCGCTGCGAAAGTTGGCTTTAATGGCAGATGTAGACTATGACGCTGTAATCATCGGTGGGGGTCCAGGTGGGTATGTTGCGGCCATACGTGCAGGCCAGCTGGGACTGAAAACGGCGTTGGTGGAAAAGGATGAGGTTGGGGGAGTCTGCCTCAACTGGGGCTGTATTCCCAGCAAGGTACTTCTGAGAAATGCGGAAGTGCTGAGCCTCTTCCAGCGAGCTGAGGAGTTCGGCATATCCTTCGACAACCTACAGTACGATTTTGGTAAGGCCGTCGCTCGGAGTCGTACGGTGGTCAAGCGCCTTACCATCGGAGTAGAATCCCTGCTGAAGAAGAACAAGGTGGACCATATTAAGGGGTACGCCCGTCTGCGGGATGCCCATACGGTTGAAGTCAAGGGTAATTCTCAGACTCTTACCTCAAGTAACGTGATTGTTGCTACAGGTGCCCGTACGAGGCCTGTGCCCGGCCTGGAGGTGGATGGTGAAAGCCTTATCACCAGTCGAGAGGCCCTGGAGCTTCCAGAGGTGCCTTCTCCCGTGGTGGTCGTGGGTGGTGGGGCCACCGGGGTGGAGTTCGCATATCTGTACAAGGCCTATGGTGCTGAGGTTACAGTGGTAGAGATGCTTCCTCATCTGGTGCCTAACGAGGATGAAGAGATGAGTCAGCAGTTGGAGAGGTCCTTTTGTCGACAGGGCATAGAGGTGCTCACTGGCTCCCGGGTGGCGGCGGTCAAGAAGTGGTCTGGAGGTGTCAGCCTTACCGTGGAATCTCCAGAGGGAACCAAGGAATTGGATTGCCAGAAGGTCCTGGTTGCGGTGGGAGTGCAGGGTAACAGCGACGGCCTGGGCCTGGAGGAACTGGGCATCGAGATAGAGAAAAGCTTCATCAAAATAGATGAGAGGATGCAGACTAACTTACAAGGGATCTACGCTATTGGCGACGTCACCGGCAAACTGCTGCTGGCGCACGTTGCCCAGGCGCAGGGGATAGTGGCAGTGGAGACTGTGGTCGGAATGGAGAGTCCGGCCCTGAACTACAAGAAGATGCCCCGGGCCACCTATTGCCAGCCTCAGGTGACTAGCTTCGGGTACACTGAGAAAGAAGCTGTTGACATGGGTTATTCCGTCAAGGTAGGGCGGTTTCCGTTCAGGGCCAACGGAAAGGCACTCGCGTTGGGAGAAAGTGACGGCCTGGCCAAGGTGGTGGCTGACAGCGAAAGCGGCGAGATTCTAGGCGCTCACATGATAGGGGCGGAGGTCACTGAGATGCTACCTGAGCTTGTCCTTACCAGCCTGCTGGGGGGTAGCGTAAAGGAGTTGGGCTGGCTCGTCCACTCCCATCCGACGCTGTCGGAGGCCGTCAAAGAAGCGGCACTGGCGGTATATGGTCAGGCGATTCATATTTAACGCTTGTCGTATCGCGACGTCTCTGGGCAGAGGACAGGTTCAATGAAGCTTCAAGACACCCTGGGCGGGGAAGTTCGCGTGTCCGTCAATGACCTCATAGTCAAGGTCCGTGCATCAACGCCTCCTTTGGAAGAGATCACCTGAGAATGAACTCCGGGATATATGTTGGTGTAGCCGTTGCCGCGGAGCAGGGAGTTCTAGGCGTCTCACTCAGGGACTGCCGCGACAGGTCGGTGGTGGGCATCTCCAAGGCAGGCAAAGAGGTGGTGCAGAGGGCCCAGAGTGGTGTTATGAGGGATGAGGACTACACGAAGAACACCTTCAGCATTAATAACATGGGCATGTTCGAGGTGGACGGCTTCTCTGCTATCATCTATTCTTCCCAAGTCGCGGTCATCGCTGTGGGCACGGTGCGCAAGCACCTGGCCATGCGGGACGACCAGATAACTATGACCAGGTGATGAAGGCGACTCTCTCTACAGACCAAAGAGCGGCCGACGGCGCTTAAGGGACCTACTGCCTGGTGGAGATCAAGTGCCTGGTGGGGAGCCCAGTAACCCTACTGGTGTAATCGATGTGTGCCTCTTCGACGCGCTCGGAGAGGGTCAATAGACTACCTTGACGGCGTCTCAGGTGATACAGACCCCCCCCAGAATAACTATGGATTTAGCTTGCCAAGGGGAGGCAAACCCTATAACTAACCCTCCTTAGCGACATGGGTTGCAGAGTGTCTGCGGGTAGCCTTCCTAAAGAGATCAGGGACACCCCTGAGGATTGCTCTGACCAGATTTGACCAGAAGGGAATCGCAGTATGCCGGTCACGCAGGAAATAGGGTCGGCCCTGGCAGGGCCTCCAGTTGATCCTGTTTTCGCAAAATCCCTGAACCAGTTGGCAGCTACAGCAAGGGTAGGGCACCGGCTGGATAACAAGTTCTTCAATCCATCAAATGAGTGGCTGCCGCGTGAGATATGCGGAGAGGCTGAGTACGTCAGGCGGGTGTTGGAACTGAGGCATAAGCGATACTACGGTAAGCATGTCGAGGACAACGCCGGCATTCTCTGGTACACTAAAGTCACTGAGGCCGTCTTCGATTTCGACGACGTTCCTGCACTATTCAATGAGTGTGAGTGGGCAAGGCCTCTGTCCCTCTACTGGCACGCTGGCAAGGCCTATAATTCACTTGCAGACTTGGCGGAGCATTTGAGCGAGGAAGAGCGGCCGCCTGATCTCCTTTTTGAGTCACTTGGGAGCTTCTATGAAGCTGGTCCTGCTCAGTGTCTTGATCTGTCTTTGGAAGGCAAGGAATCGCTGAGGGTCTTGGGAATCGGAGTGCGTTAAGACTAGTTAGGAGACCTGCCCACGTAATCTGGCCGGAAGTAAGCCTCGGAGTTGTGCAATAATGGTCGTTGCTATATTCTTAGCATGGGCGTAAGTAGGGGTCAGCATAACCAGAAAGTGTATACAACGCATATATCAGGAAGGTGGCTGCTTAATCCATGCCTGTAATTGGAGTGGTAGCCTCTAGCCAGCGGGAGGCTCGTCGGTATCTGGATGCGATGGTGAAGAGGGAGGTGACGGAGTATCTCCTAGCGCCGCGCTCGCTGTCCCAGCTGTATGAGACGATGTCCTCTGTCGACGGCCTTCTCTTCACTGGTGGTCCGGATGTGGATCCAGAGTGGTACGGTGAGTCTATAGACCCACAAGCCGTACTAGAGCTTGCCCCGCGGAGAGATCGGTGGGAAATTGCCCTTCTTAAGGCTGCCCTTGAACGCAACATGCCAGTGCTGGCGATCTGCCGTGGGATGCAGCTTCTGAATGTGGCTTTTGGAGGCAGACTCATCCAGGATCTACCTGGTCACAGGATGGAGAGTCCGAAGGGACGTTTGGAATCGGTACGCCACCAACTATACATCTCTCCGGGCAGCAAACTGGCTGCAATTTTAGGGTCAGGGGGATTTGTGAGAGTCAACAGCCTCCATCATCAGGGGGTTGGGGAGCCTCAGAAGGCGGCGACACTGATGGCATCAGCCTACTGTCTGGAAGATGGACTCATTGAAGCATTGGAGAGTCCCAAACATGACTGGGTCATAGGTGTTCAGTGGCACAACGAGATAGAGGAAGAGATTCCCAAGAACTTTGGCAACCTCTTCCAATCGCTGATAGAGCGTGCAGAGACGTACGCACAGAGAAAAAAGGCCAGCCTGCGTCAAAGGGAGCTAGCCCC
>JASLXI010000025.1:0-2617 GCA_030740415.1 Dehalococcoidia bacterium | reverse complement strand
GCAAAGAGAGGAAAGATCTATGGTAACTCCATCTGTCGGTAACATACGGCCAGTGCGCATCGAAGACGAGATGCGGAACTCCTATCTGGACTATGCCATGAGTGTCATCGTCGCTCGGGCCCTCCCTGATGTGCGGGACGGTCTGAAGCCAGTGCAAAGGCGCATCCTGTACGCTATGGACGACCTAGGCATGAGGGCTAACACCTCGTACAAGAAGAGCGCACGTCTGGTTGGAGAGGTACTGGGAAAATACCACCCTCACGGCGACTCTCCTGTATACGAGGCTATGGTGCGCATGGCCCAGGACTTCTCCCTGCGGTATCCCCTTATAGACGGCCAGGGGAACTTCGGGAGTATTGACGACGATCCCCCGGCGGCCATGAGGTACACCGAGGCCCGTCTCTCCGCCATAGCCCAGGAGATGCTGACAGACATAGACCGCGATACCGTAGATTTCGTTGTCAACTTTGACGATACCCTGCGTGAGCCACAGGTCCTTCCCGCCCTGCTGCCCAACCTGCTGGTTAACGGGGCTGCGGGCATTGCGGTGGGAATGGCCACTAGCATTCCTCCTCACAATCTGCGAGAAGTGTGCGATGCAACTGTTCATCTTATAGACCACCCAGATGCCACGGTGGAGGACCTGGTGAAGTTCATCCAAGGCCCAGACTTCCCAACGGGGGGCATCATCATGGGGAAAGAGGGTATCCTTAACGCCTACTCCACCGGCCGCGGGCGTGTGTTGGTCAGGGCTAAGGCTACCATTGAGGAAACTGAAAGGCGTTCGGAGCGCAAACAGATAGTAGTAACGGAGATTCCATTTCAGGTGAACAAGGCCACGTTAGTGGAGAAGATCGCCCAGCTGGCCAAGGACAAGAAGATAGACGGGATCAGCGAGGTGAGAGATGAGTCAGACCGTCATGGCCTCCGGGTCGTCGTTGACCTGCGTCGCGAGGCTCAGCCCGAGATTGTGCTAAACAATCTGTACAAGCATACAGCTATGCAGACGGCCTTCTTTGTCAATACCCTGGCGCTGGTGGATGGTCAGCCACAAGTTCTGCCTCTGAAGCGTCTCCTGAGGCACTATATAGACTTCCGTCGTCAGGTGATCACAAGGCGGGCGCAGTTTGATCTGAGAAAAGCCCAGGAGCGGACCCACATTCTTGAGGGGCTTCGGACGGCGCTGCTTCACTTGGATCAAGTGATTATCCTCATCCGTCAGGCTGCCGATGTTGAGACTGCTCGGCAAGGATTGATGGAATGGTATAGCCTGACCCAAATACAGGCTCAGGCTATCCTGGATATGCAGCTACGCCGTATCGCTGCTCTTGAGAGAGAGAGGATAGAGGAGGAGTTCCAGCAGCTACGGAAGACCATAGAGGGGCTTGAGGCCCTGCTGGCAGACCCACAGAAAGTGCTGGCGGAGGTGAAGAAAGATTCTCGAAAGTTGCGGAAGGACTATGGCGATGACCGCCGCACCGAGGTATGGGACGAGGAGCCCGATGCTCCTACTAGGGAAGACCTGATTCCCAATCAGGATATGGTGATTACCATCACCCAGCGCGGTTACATCAAGAGCATGCCCCTTGATACATATAAGGCGCAACACAGGGGTGGAAGGGGTGTGACGGGGATGGTAACCAGGGAGGCCGACGTACTGCAGAATCTCCTGGTAGCCGATACCCATGATACTCTCCTGTTCTTCACCAATCGGGGTAGGGCATACTCCGCCAGGGGCTTTGATATTCCCATAGATGCCTCACGCACCACTCGAGGCATTTCTGCGGTGAACCTCCTATCCCTTACCAACGAAGAGCAGGTCAACGCCGTGTTGGCGGTCTCCTCCAATAGTGAGGACGAATTTATTATGATGGCCACCCGCAAGGGAGAGATAAAACGTATGGTTTCCTCTTCCTTGACCAACATACGGAGTAACGGCCTTATAGCGATGGACCTCGAGCCTGGGGATGAGCTTGTCTCAGTTCGGGGAGCTCGCCAAGGAGACGAGTTGGTAATGGTGACAGAGCAGGGCATGGCTGCCCGCTTTCCCATCGATCTTGTACGGTCGAGCAGTCGATATGCGGGAGGTGTAAGGGGGATACGCCTTGACCCGGCGGACAGAGTTGTGTCTATGGACGTAGTGTTACCAGGGGCGCAACTCTTTGTGGTGAGCCGTAAGGGATTTGGGAAACTGACTCCCATCCAGGCTTATCGCAAGACGGCCAGAGGGGCCAAGGGAGTGAAAACTCTCCGAATCACCGATAAGACTGGCCCGGTGGCCGCTGCACATCTGGTGCTGGATGCTACTGAGGTTATGCTGGTCTCTGAGCAGGGCATCATAGAGCGTCTTGCTCTATCAGAGGTGCGAGTGACGGGTCGTATCGCTCAGGGTGTCTGGATCATGCGAGGCAAGGGAAAAGATAACATGACTGTGGCTACCATCACCAGTATCAACGGCCATGGGCGAACGGCTAGGTAGAGGTACCGACTCTGCCCTATTGCTACTCGGTTCTCAGCCTCAGGTATTTAAACAGCAGCGGATGGCGCTGTGACGCCAGGTCCAGAGCCTCACGCATCACCCTGCGAAGAGTGAAGTGGGCTTGAGGGCTCGTGCGCA
>JASLXI010000259.1 GCA_030740415.1 Dehalococcoidia bacterium | reverse complement strand
CCCCGTGGATTACCAAAGGCATCCGGCTAGTGGTGATGTACCCATTGATCCCCTTTGCTACGGCTACCACGTCTCCGTAGCCCAAAGCCAGCGCCGTGGGTCCCTGTAGTACGCTGTCCACGCCCTCCTTGCCGAGCTCATTGGCCGCTAGTAGAGTCAGAGTGTTCTTAATCACTCTGTACTCTATTCCCTGCTCCCTTAGTCTAGCTCTCAGGTCTGTCATATTAGATGCGGACATGCCTTGATATCCAGTGGCAACGGCAATCGTGCACCGGCTCAGTCTGTCCTTTATTTCCTCTACCTGACGTTCCTTCTTTGGGGTAGGCATGTATGCTCCTCTAAATAATTAAGGCTCCTCGAGTCAGAACATCGGGGAGCCCCACTTCAATGGTAACCTTGAGCGATCCCTCAAATTCTGCCTCGGCGGGAGGGGTTACCCATTAAGGCTCGGCGGCCACCCGCTTTCTACAGCAACTCTTGACTAGTTGCTCATTGCTGACGTCCTCGAAAATCTAGTTTAATGCTGGGACCCATGGTGGTGGTGAGATACGCAGTCCTGATGAACTGTCCCTTCACCGCCGATGGACGCGCTTTCATTACAGTATCCAGCAGCGCATTCATATTTTCCAAGAGCTTCTCGGTATCGAAGCTCGCCTTTCCCAGGGGTACATGGATTATAGCCGTACGGTCAAGGCGGAACTCTATCCTTCCTTGCTTGGCTTCCTCTATGGCCCTGGCAAAGTCCTGAGGTTGCACCACGGTACCTGCCCGAGGATTGGGCATCAACCCCCGGCGGCCAAGCACTCTTCCCAGGCGGCCGATCTTTCCCATTAAGTCGGGAGTGGCTATGGCCACATCGAAGTCTACCCATCCACCCTCTATCTTTTCCACCAGATCATCGTCTCCCACGTAATCGGCTCCAGCCTGACGGGCAGTATTGGCGGCATCGCCCGCGGCGAAAACCAACACCCGTATCTCCTTGCCCAACCCGTGAGGCAGAAGCGCAACGCCCCTTATCAATTGGTCTGCGTGCCGTGGGTCCGAGTTAGTGCGCAGGTGAAGTTCCACCGTCTCATCGAACTTGGCCTTGGCAGTTTCCTTAGCCAGTTCCAACGCCTCGCTCGGTGAGTAGATCTTGTCGTGCTCTATCGCCTTGGCTGCTTCTTGGTACTGCTTTCCGTGTTTTGCCATCTCCTGCTTTTCCTCTACTTCTAGTCAGATACCTGAACGCCCATGCTCCTGGCTGTTCCCTCGATGATCTTAATTGCCGCCTCCAGGCTCGGGGCATTCAGGTCAACCAGCTTCATTTGGGCTATCTCACGTACCGAGTCTCTCGATACAACGCCGACGGACTGGCTACGAGCGGAAGAACTCCCTTTTCCGACCCCAGCGGACCTGCGTATGAGGTCCGATGCCGGGGGCGTCCTTGTTACAAAGGTGAAGGACCTATCTTCGTATATGGTGATATGTACGGGGACAATAGTGCCCTCTTTGCTAGAGGTCTGCTCGTTGTACTCCTTAACAAAAGCCATAATGTTCACGCCGTGCTGGCCCAGCGCAGGGCCAACTGGGGGTGCGGGGGTAGCCTTACCTGCGGCTATCTGAAGCTTGACCACGGCCCGGACCTTCTTAGCCATTCATGTCTCCTAAAGTTTCTCTACTTGGAGGAAGTCCAACTCCACAGGCGTCTCTCTGCCAAAGAAAGAGACCAGAACGCTGACTTTGCCTCTATCGGTCATGACCTGGTCTACCACTCCGATG
>JASLXI010000258.1 GCA_030740415.1 Dehalococcoidia bacterium | reverse complement strand
CAGTATCATAGTAGGACGCCACAGACAGAAGCATCTGGTCCGCCAGCAAGTTTACAGAACGCCACAGCTTTGCCGGCTCGTCTGACACCTCGCCTCTGCCGCCAATGGCGGTTTCCAGTAAGAAGCTGCGGAAAAACACAAAAGCCTCCAACACTTTCTTCAGAGGTAGGCCTTGTTTGCTCATCTCAGACCCGTACTCCTCACCAATGAGTTGTGCCTCCTCAACCAGGTCCGCCCGCACCCGATGCTGGGACGAGTGCTCTGCAGCTATACTCAAAAGGCGTCTTCCAAGGAGTCGCATACGTGAGCGAGAACTTTCATTCATCACCTGAAACCAGTGTTCTATGGGCGTATTTCCACTCCGCAGCCTACGCCGCACTCGCTGAAGGGCTTTATCCGTCCACCGAGGCTCTTTGGCATTCCTAGAAGACTCGGACCCCTTACCGATGAGGGCGCTCACAGCCTCCTTGGAGAACCTGCGATGGCCTCCTGGGGTCCTGTAAACACGTATCAGCCCGCCATCAGCCCATTGTCTTAGGGTGGACTCGCTGACCTCCAAGAGACGTCGTGCCTCTCCCAGGGACATCCAGCGTCTTGAAGAACTTCGGGTGCTCAAGGCCATTCTGTTGTCACAAACCTAGTAAATCCTGCTGAAGTATCCAATGGTTCGAGTAATCCTATATAGATTAGTCTATTGCTTAGTGAAAGTCAACACTACTATAAGCAGGCTACGTCCTCTCTTAAGATGACATTATTATCCTCCCGATAGTACGATCGGAAATATTGGCCTTTTCCGCTGGCGTAGCCCCCTTTATTCGTAAGCCTTGCTCACTGTTGCTTTCTCATCTAACATTACTGCGCCTGTCAGACACTGCACCTATATTCAGGCGGAGATGATAACCTTCATGACATTCCAATTCCAGGTCGACTCCACCGATGGCCCGGCAAGAGCCGGTCTGCTGAACACTGCCCACGGGCAGATACAGACGCCCGCGTTCATGCCTGTGGCCACCCAGGGGTCTGTCAAAGCCATTGCCCCCGATGACCTCAGGGCACTGGAGACCACCATCCTGCTCTCCAATACATACCACCTCATGCTCCGGCCAGGTATACAGGTTGTCCGCAATTTGGGCGGCCTCCAGGCCTTTATGAGCTGGCCCGGTCCCATCCTCACGGATAGCGGCGGTTTCCAAACCTTCAGCCTGGGTCATCTGAGCAGGATCTCTGAAGAGGGCGTGACCTTCCGTTCCCACATCGACGGCAGCGAGCACTTTCTGTCCCCGGAGATGTCTCTGGAATACCAAGCCCTCCTGGGAAGCGACATCGCAATGGTCCTTGACCAGTGTCCCCCTTATGGCATTGAAGAGACCCGAGTGCAGCTAGCGATGAGTAGGACTCACCGGTGGGCCCTGCGGTGTAAGGAAGCCCATAGCCAGGAGAATCAGGCCCTCTTCGCCGTGGTCCAGGGAGGTGTCAGCCGAGATCTTCGCCTAGAGTCTGCCTCCACGTTGGTGCCCATGGATTTCGATGGATACGCGGTTGGCGGACTGAGCGTGGGAGAACCAAAGACCCAAATGTATGAGATATCCTCTCTGATGGGGGAAGCTCTGCCCCGAGACAAGCCTCGATATCTGATGGGAGTCGGGTCACCGGAAGACTTGGTGGAGTGCGTGGGGCACGGATTGGACCTCTTCGATTGCGCCCTGCCCACCAGAGTGGCTCGTAACGGCAGCCTATTTACCTATCGTGGACGGGTAAATGTGGACAGCTCTCCCT
>JASLXI010000257.1 GCA_030740415.1 Dehalococcoidia bacterium | reverse complement strand
GGCCATGAAGAGGCATGGCTGTTGAGTATTGGAGAGTAAGCTCTTGACCATCGACAATGCTTTCCTTCACGAGACTCCTCATAAACGCTTCTCGCTCTGCGATGGTGTCCTCTTCATAGCTGATGAGGCTCTCGATGTCGGCCGGTTCCATGCTCCGCCCGGAGAAGATGGCTTGGGGTCATCGCGAGTGACGCGAAGCTAGCTTGGCGATGTCTCAGATTGTGGTCTTGAGGAGAGGAGGCCGTCGAGGGACAGATTGCACCTTTCCTGGGCACCATATAGGCGCTCAAGGCGTCTCTGGTCATCCACCGATTCTCCGTCAAAGACGTGCAATCTGTCCCTTTGCTCACTCATGAAGGTATCTAGTTCTTCGTTGATCAACCTCACAAGCTCGGTTAAATTATCGTCGGTAAGGATAGGATCGTTGATCTTCTCCACAACCAACTCTTTGGGTTGTGGAGCATTGAGGCACCTGGCAGTGCGTCGCTTGCACTCATTGGGAGCGCCACTGAGAAGGTGGACTGGGAACCTCTAAGAGCACATTAGTAGTAGCGAAGGTAACGAAAAACGTAATCTGGTCAGTACGAGAAGGCTATTATCAGGCGCACACCTAGATGAACTCATGTGACTCTTGACAACAATATGGGTGCTATGCGACACTTCCGCCACATGTCGTGATGCAGGCACTATCTGTGTACAACAAAAGGGGGGTATTGTGATGCAATTTGCGCAGTTAAGTCGTCCTCTAACGTGGGTGTTGGTCTGCCTTGCTTTACTGGTAGGTTTGGCTTGTGGAGGTGAAGCTGCAACTCCAACGAGCCCGCCCACTGCTACCAGCCCGCCTCCCACTGCTACCAGCCCGCCTCCCACGGCTACTTCTCCGACCGTGGCGGAAGTAGCTCCCACGGAGGTGCCGGTGCCAGAGGCGGACGTCTCAGCGGACGTCTATGACGCGGCTGCAAACCTAATGAAGCTCCCCGGGTACAAGCCAGAGTGGGGCGAGCCTAAGTACGGCGGCACTCTGGTGATGTCAGGCCCTGCTTCGTCCGTAGCCTTTTACCAGATGGTGAATATGGGCTGGAGCTACTTCGCCTATATGCAGATATTCAATAGCTTGGTCAAATATGACCCGTGGGTGGGCATGTCCGGGGCGATTCACCCCGAGTTGGCTAAGAGTTGGGAGATTTCCGGGGACGGCCTGGAGATAACCTTCCATCTAAGGGAAGGCGTGAAGTTCCACCCGGCAAACAGTCCCAATGGGGAGTGGGCCATACCGAAAGGTGCCCCGGAGTCTGCCTATGGATCCGAGCTGCACTGCGATGACGTAAAGGCAACTATAGAGTTTGCTGCTGCCCCTCCTGAAGATGCGCACTCTCTTTATAACCCCGTATCGCGCGGGTATGACTTCATAGCAGGCGCCTCCTGTCCTGATGGCCCACTGGGGTACATCGCGGTGATCGAACTCAGCAGGGTTACCGGCTACATGATGCTCCCCTTCACTGGTGGTTCGTTTGGCATGGGGTCCATATTTAACAAGGAGTACTTGGAGTGGTTGTGGGCCAGCGAGTACCACTATACCGGTCGGACTGAGAATCCAGACGGGCATTTCAACAAATTCGGGACTGGAGCCTTCATGCCCGATGAAGTGCAGGATGGCGTGATGGCAGGTACCATGGCCAACCCCGATTACTTCAAGGAAGGACTGCCATTCGTGGACCGCTTAGAGGGTTGGTCCATCACGGATGCCACTACGCGCTACAGCGCCTGGATCACGGGAAAGATCCACTGGTTTGGGGGCGGCAGCAGCGGTATGACCCCCGCTATAGTTGAACGGACCCAGAAGGACAATCCCGAGTACAAGATCTATCCTA
>JASLXI010000256.1 GCA_030740415.1 Dehalococcoidia bacterium | reverse complement strand
TCCAGCCATGATAAATCAGATTCTCCTGGACAATCTGGGCACTAAGGTTAACGAATAGTGGAATCCTTTTTCCAGACAGCCCAGATTCTGGTTTCCGTTCTCCTGGTGGTCGTCATTCTAATCCAGATCAGAGGACAGGGTTCGGGTTTCTTTGGCTCAGCCCAGGCCTCCTTCCGTACCAGGCGAGGTGTGGAAAAGACCCTGTTCCAGCTCACGATAGTACTGGCGGTGATCTTTACCCTCCTGGCTATTCTCAGCGCCATACGACCCTCTTGGCTCTTTTGAACTTAGATGGACTAGCGAATAATTCATCCAGGAGGTGAATATGAGCCCGTACGGGCAGCCTCTTCTACCTCCTGCGCGCGTAGTGATGGTCTTTCCTTGATAACCCTTACCACGGACTTTGGGGCCAGGGACTCCTATGTAGCGTAGGTGGAAGGGGTCGTTCTGCAACTCAACCCCAGTGCTAACCTTGTGGACATCTCCCACGACATCGATTCACAAAGCGTAGCCCAGGGGGCCTTTGTGCTGGGGTCCGCGTACCACTCCTTTCCCAAGAATACTATCCATGTAGCCGTGGTGGATCCGCAGGTGCGCACATCCCGTCGTATCATTCTGCTGGTCACACCGGATGGTTGCTTCCTAGCCCCTGACAACGGACTCCTGACCTATGTGCTCAGGGATAGTGCCGCATATGTGGGTGCCTCTCAAAACGGTCGTTTCCTGGAGCCGATGGATGTAGCGATTCCCTCGGACTGCGTCGCCTACAATCTGTCCAACAAGGGTCTGTGGAAAACCCCAGGCGGCGGCACTTTTCATGGTCGCGACATCTTTGCACCCGTGGCGCCTCACCTCTCCCTGCGCACTTCGCCGGAAAAGGTCGGAGAATCGTTAAACTCCATTGTATGTCTGTGTATTCCTCATTCCCGCAGGGAAGGGGATACTCTTGTGGGCAATGTCGTGCACGCGGACGCGTTTGGAAACCTGATAACTACCATAGATGAGAAGGCGTTGGCCCAAGACAAGGTGGAGGTGTTGCTGAAGGGTCGCAGGATACAGGGGGTAAGCCGTTCCTACGGGGAGAGCACCGATCTGCTTGCAAATGTCGGCAGCCACAACAACCTGGAGATCTCCGTAAAGAATGGCAATGCAGCGATGGAGCTGAAGGCAAAGGTGGGAGACGAGGTCTTTGTGGAGTTTGTTGTCTCCTAACTCGCCTAGTTCATAATTTGCCTACAGGGCCAGCTTCCCGGGGTTCATAATGTTGTGTGGGTCTAGGGCCGTCTTGATGCCTCTCAGAACATCCATGCCGGCTCCAAGCTCTCGGGGCATCAGATGTGCCAGCTTAACTCCCACACCATGTACGTATTCCATTGACCCTCCCATATCTTGGGCTAGGGTAACGACCTCGTCCACGGCCTGGTTCAGTTGACCGCTTGGCGCATTGCTCTCAAGACCCATGTCTACCAGGATCATGGAGAACAACTCGGGCCGAGTCCACAGAGCGTACTCCCGCACCTGCAGATGACTCTTGGTGGCGATCTCCTGGCAGCGTTGGCGATACTCCAACACTCGGGAGGCGGGGATGGCGACGTGAGGGTAAGCCATAGTCCTAGGCCAGTCTCGTCGGGGCCAATCGTCGATGGGCTTGTCTATATAGTCTTCCTTGTAACGGTAGGCCGAGTTGTGGCGAGTATCCCAATACTCCTGGACTGGGTCAGGGCCAATATCCTCTCCCCCGGAGGCACTGCAGACCTGCAGCGCTCTCTCGCACTGGGCCTCGACCTCCTGTGCGTATCCCTCAAAGACCAGGTACATCCATGTTTTGTAGGGGATAGAATCGTCGTGTGATGTACTACCTTTTGGCGTGTCTGG
>JASLXI010000255.1 GCA_030740415.1 Dehalococcoidia bacterium | reverse complement strand
ACATCATCAGGGTAGAGCGTGGCAGGTGGAAATTTGTTATGATGCCGTCCACCAGTCTGAAACGGTGGCCAGGCAGTATGAAGAGTTCTGCCCACCCTGATACAGCAGCTACGGTACCACTGCTGGCCCCGTGTCTTCCACCTTCATGTAGTAGTGCTGCTTGCTCCAGTACCCTCACGCTGGTTGTGCCTACGCTTATGATGCGTCGGCCCTCCGAGTGGGCAAGATTTATCTCGCGTGCCGCTTCTTCGCCTATCGCGAAGAACTCAGAATGGATCTTGTGCCTTAGGGGATTCTCAGACTCTACTTTCCTAAACGTATCGAGTCCCACGTGGAGAGTTACATGGGCGAATCTTATTCCTTCACGACCTAGGCTATCCAGAAGTTCTTTCGTGAAATGGAGACCAGCAGTTGGGGCAGCGGAGCTACCCATGTCCTTGGCGTACACTGTCTGGTAGCGTTCATTATCGGATAATTGCGTGTGAATGTAGGGAGGAAGTGGCATATTCCCAGCCCTCTGTATAACACTCTCGTCCGAAATGTATACGAGACGTGTTCCTCCACCATTATCCTCTAGGATCTCACCTGTAATACCATCCACCTCAAATTCAGCACCTGGCCTAAGGCGCTTGCCAGGCTTAACCAAGGCCTTCCATAATCCAGTTCCGACCCGGTTTAGTAGCAGGATTTCTATTACACCACCAGTCAAAAGCCTGTGTCCTTTTAGGCGACCCGGAATAACCCGGCTGTCGTTGAGCACGAGTAAGTCACCGGATTTGAGGAAATGTCCTAAATCGTAGAAGTATCGATGCTGAAGGGTGCCAGAAGAGCTGTCCACAACCAAAAGCCTGGAGTGGTCTCTGGGCTCTAGGGGTGTTTGGGCTACAAGATCCCTGCGCAACGGGTAGTCGAAATCGCTAGTACGCATGGGGTCAACACCAGGATTGGTGCATGGCAAATGTCATCGGTGTGAAGTGGTGACGAGGGCCTTGCGCTGTGCGGCCTCGAGGGTGTTCAGCAGAAGCATGGCTACAGTCATTGGGCCCACGCCCCCAGGGACGGGAGTGATAGCGGCTGCCTTCTTCGACACCTCTTCGAAGTCCACGTCTCCTTCCAGGCGATAACCCCTCTGCCTGGTTAAGTCCTCCACCCGGTTGATGCCCACGTCTATCACCACGACTCCTTCTTTGACCATGTCCGCTGTGATGGCCCTGGCACGACCCATGGCAGCCACTAAGATGTCCGCAGAGCGGGTGACCTCGGCGAGGTCCTTTGTTCCGGTGTGACATACTGTAACGGTGGCGTTGGCCCCCTCCCGTTTCTGCATCATGAGAATGGCGATGGGCTTTCCGACGATCTCGCTGCGTCCACACACTACTACCTTCTTGCCATCAGGGCTGTTGCCTGTGCGCAAAAGGAGCTGCTGTATACCTCCTGGAGTGCACGGCACGAATATCGGTTCCCCTTTTACCATGCGCCCCGCGTTCACTGGATGTAGTCCGTCTACATCCTTGTCAGGATCAAGTGCATGGATAACCGAGGACTCGTCTATCTGTGGGGGAAGGGGAAGCTGCACCAGTATACCGTGGAAACGGTCGTCCTGGTTGACGGCCAGGACGCGCTCTATAAGCTCGTCCTGTGTAATGTCCGAGGGTAGGTTGAAGGTCTCGGAGAATATGCCCGCCTCCTGGCAGGCGCGCTGCTTGTTGCGCACGTATATGGCTGAGGCAGGGTTGTCACCAACAAGGAACGCGGCGAGACCGGGGACGATGCCGTGCCGAGCCTGTAGCTCGACCACGCCCTGGGTCACCTCGTTGCGAACGTCCTGGGCAATCTTGGCGCCATCGATGATTTCAGCGCTCACATTGATCTCCGGGCAA
>JASLXI010000254.1 GCA_030740415.1 Dehalococcoidia bacterium | reverse complement strand
AAGATTTGATACAGCGCGCCCTGGAGCCTCTGCTGAGGGATAGAACTGTCCTGGTAATAGCGCATCGCCTCTCCACAATTCTCAAAGCCGACCAGATTCTGGTTATAGACGGGGGCCGTATCTTGGAGCATGGGACTCACAGCGAGCTTTTGAAGAGAGGCAGCCTCTACTTCAAGCTTTACGAGGCCCAATTCCGTGACCAGGAACTTTCAGCACCCCTGTGATGGTCCGATTCATCTCCACATCGCCTGCGGTCCACAACAGGAGTGATATGGTGCCATGAAGACAATGCTGTGTGTGGTTATTGGGCTGGTTGCCCTGATAGTGCTAGCCTCGGCTTGCGGCAGGTCTAAACCCACACCTGTTGTTACACCTACACAAACCCCTGAGCCTCCCGTGACGGCCACGCCCGCGTCATGGCCATCAGTAAGGATTACAGCCACTGTGACCCTTACATCCATTCCCTTGGATGACATTATTCCGCCTGATCCCGTTCTCGGAGTCGGGGATATTAGCGAAGCCCTGGTAGGGGGACAGATATTCCAACTCGAGGTGGCTCGCACGTCGTCCGAGCGGGCTCGCGGCCTTATGGAACGGGCAAGCCTCCCGGAAGACGCCGCGATGCTCTTCGTATATCAAAGCGCCATGTATCGAAACTTCTGGATGAAGAATACGTTGATATCACTGGATATTCTCTTCATAGATTCCCAAGGTGTCGTGGTGGATATCCAGACCATGCAACCCCAGACAGGAGTATCAGACGGCGCTTTGAAGGTTTATCTCTCTGCTGAACCAACCCGCTATGCCCTGGAGATGAACGCGGGTCTGGCCGAAGTCTTGGGGATCGTGCCAGGGACACAAGTGCTGTTCCGCTGAATGTTGGCCTTTCCGCGTGCCCGCAGAGCGGGCACGCGGAAAGCGATCACCACTTTCCACATCACGTTGGCTAATCTTCGTCCTGGACGGGTAGTCTGCCTAGTTTTTTCTCCACTCCCGCTATGATCTCCCTGGTTCGCTCTATCACATCTGGGCTTACGGATCTGGAGCCGGTATCACAGGCCACCGTTGTATGGGTCCTACTCCGTTGACAGCACCTTGATCCCGACCGCAAGCTTCACCGTGGGAATGGCTTGCTGTAGGCCATGGATTAGCTTCAGGGCTTTGAGGCCGTGGCAGAGGCCTGGGAGTCAGAGATCTTGACCTCCGGTATCGAAGACCACGGCACTGTTGTTCTTGGAAAGCTATGCCCAGGAGGTGAAGTGTCGTGGGCTCGTCTGACCCGATACTGGGCTAATGGCAACCCTACCCTGAGACGGGAACAGTTTTCAGAAACACTCCCATAACCCTGGCTCTTAGAGAGTCTTTGGACTAGTTGCTGGAGCCACGCGATGAAGAAGACTTCGACCTCATCGGAGTTGCTAGAGAGGTACTGGCTCTCCTTGCTAGCCGCGGTGCCTCTTTCCCATCGGACATCATTGCTTCTATGAGCTGCCTGCCTTCGACTGTGGATGAGACACTGTGGCAGTTGAGACCCGGTGGATCGGCGGCGGCGGACAGCCTGCAGGCTCTGCGACATCGTCTGAGAGGAAACTCCAGCAACCGAAAGCGAGCATCCAGGGCAAGGCATGCTGGACCTCGCTGGAGGTCTGGATACAGCCGATGGTTTCTGGTTGGGCCAGTCAACACGTCTGATGACCAAACCGAGGACGGGACGCATAGCTCCTCGAGAGATATGGCGTTGTATCCCCTGAGCTGCTGGCCCAGGAGACTTTGCCTCTCTCATGGCGAGAGCTGGTGCGGACATTGCGACGCCTGGAGACTCGCTGAGAGAACAGGAGAGGGCCTTTCGTGTCCAGTTTTGTGGGAGAGCAGTTCGCCCTTCCGGG
>JASLXI010000253.1 GCA_030740415.1 Dehalococcoidia bacterium | reverse complement strand
ACGCTCTAGGCCGAAGGCCGGTATCCAGCGTATCTTGCGAGTGACGTCGGCGATGAGGTGACGTAGCTCGTTCATAGAGATGAACCATTCGTCCACAAGGCGAAAGACTAGCTCCGAATCGCACCGCCAGCAGACGGGATAGCGGTGTGCATAGTTCTCAACTCTCAGCAGAAGACCTTTTTGACGGAGGTTCTCAAAAATGTCTTGTGCCACCTCTGCGACATTGCGACCGGTTAGCCAGTCGAAGCCTTGGACGTAATTGCCAAACTCGTCCAAGGGAGCGATGGTGGCCATACCGAACTCCTTGCCCAGGGCGAAGTCCTCCTTGCCTGCTCCGGGAGCTATGTGAACGATGCCCGTGCCCTCGCTTTCGCTCACATCGCTCCAGGGAATAACCTTGTGCTCTACTCCATGTTGAGGTTCCATCTCGTCAAAGGGGCCGCGATAGTGCAGTCCCACCAGTTTCTCCCCTGGAAGCTCCTCCACTACTTCATGCTCGCCCTGGAGTATTCCTATCAAGGCTTTGGAAAGGTAGAATACCTCATCTCCCTGGCGAACCTTCACGTAGGTCACCCCGGGATTAACCGCGGCCGCCACGTTGGATGTAAGGGTCCAGGGCGTTGTGGTCCACACCAGCAGGGACTCCCCTTCCCTATCCTTCAGCGGTAAGCGAAGGAACACGCTGGGATGGATGACCTCCTTGTAGCCCTCGGTGACTATCTCATGCTCCGATAGGCCAGTGGCGCAACGGGGACACCAGGGCATGACGTCCGTACCTTCGTAGACCCATCCTTTGTTGTGGCAGGTCTTGAGGAAGTGCCAGATGGTGTAGTTGTTCTCGTCAGACATGGTGTGGTATGAGTTGTCCCAGTCCATCCAGTAGCCCAGGCGGATGGACTGCTGGGTGATGATGTCGGCGTAGCGGCGGACACGCTCCTTGCACGCCTCCACAAAGCGGTCGATGCCGTACTCTTCTATATCACGCTTGGAGTTGAAGCCCATCTCCTTTTCCACCTCAACTTCCACCCAGAGACCCTGGCCGTCGTAACCGTTCTGGTATCGCTGCCTAAAGCCCTGCATGGTCTTGTAGCGCTGGAACAAGTCCTTATAGGCACGACCCCAGGCATGGTGCACGCCCATAGGGTTGTTGGCCGTTATTGGGCCGTCGATGAAAGACCAACGCTTGTTGGAGTCCTGGTTGCGTCGCAGGTACTTCCCGATCATGTCCGACTCCTGCCACCATGCGAGCAGGTCCCGCTCCATTGCCGCGAAGTCTACGTTGGGTGTCACAGGCCTGAAGTAGGGAAAGTCCTGCGCTACTCCCTGATTATTTTCCATAACTCTTGGCTCCTAGTTCAATAAACAAAAGACCCACCCACAAAAGGGGCGGGTCTCTTACTTTGCAAAAGGTCCCCGCGGTACCACCCTATTTCCTCGATATTACCGAGGCGCTCAATCAGGGCACAAACATGCCCCTGCCATCTAACGGTGGCTACCGGCTCCGCCTACTGGTCGCTGTGGACATTGGGGAAGCGGCTCGGGAGGGATTTTCTAGGGGGAGGCCACGTCTGCTCTCACCGTACCAGACTCGCTCAGAGGTCTCTTGCCCTGTACTCGTCTCCGTCTTTGCCTTCGTGATGCAATAGACTAGCGGATATGGGGAACGTGTGTCAAGGATAGGATCAATGGTTGAATCTCTTACCGCGGCTCCCAGGACTCGCCATCTACGATAAGCCCCTTGACCACTCCAGTGCCGAAGCGGTCAACGGCTACGCGGACTTTGACGTCGTTTGCGTGCTCGATTTCAAGGCCCTGCCCTCTGGGAACAAAGTAGGCCTCCAGCCCGTACTCCACACTCATGCTATTACTGGATGTGTTTGTCACTGTACACT
>JASLXI010000252.1 GCA_030740415.1 Dehalococcoidia bacterium | reverse complement strand
TTCGTCCAGAAGGATTATCTCATTGTCTGCCAGCACTGTTCTGAGGAACGCGGCCTTTTGTCGCATTCCTCCGGATAGAAGAGACGGATAGCTTCTCTCAAAACCCTTGAGGCCAAAGGTCTCCATAAGTTCTAGGGCGCGCCCTCTGGCCTGGGACCTGGGCTCCCCCTGAAGCTCCAGGCCCAGAATGGCGTTGTCTAGAACTGTACGCCAGGGAAGAAGTAGGTCCTTCTGGTGCATGTATCCGATGGCTCCCAGGCGGCGAGTGGCCTGTTGGCCATCGAAGAGGATAGTCCCGACAGTGGGCTCTTCCAGACCGGCGATGATGTTGAGGAGGGTGCTCTTGCCACAGCCGCTGGGGCCGACGAGGCTCACGAACTCCCCACTGTACACTCGCAGGTCTATGTCCTGTAGGACCGATAGTACATCTCCATTAACGAAGAAGGTCTCGTTTATGCCCTTCAAATCTATCTTGGGGGCAGAAGTGGGTCCGTCCTGCAACTGGTCTGACTTGGAGGTCATCTCACCTGCCCCTGGTCGGAAAGAGAATGGCCGCCCGCTTGTAGCTGACGACCATTCGTTGATTATTTTGGATGCAGCACCCTCCCTCCGCTGGAATTACCCAGATCAGGTATTCAGGGTCGCCCCGATGCGTCGGAGCCTCTCAGCCTGGCTCACCAAGCTCCCCTATGACTCTACACTGTTCAGTTTTCACGTAGAGTGTAACGTGCCTATTTCCACTAGTCAATGTGTATGGACAGAGTCTCTTATCTGGTGCCTTCATTCCCTCAATGCAACCAAAAACACAGTCCAGCTAGTCCACCAGATGCGCCAGAAACTCCTTGAAATCTGGTCCTATGTCCTCCCGCTGGAGGGCCAGTTCGACGGAGGCTTTGAGCAGGCCTAGGGGATTACCTACGTCGTAGCGAATCCCCTGGAAACGGAGGGCGTATATCGATTGGCTGCGGAGGGCAAGGTCCAGGCCGTCAGTGAGCTGGATTTCGCCTCTTGCTCCTGGCTTTACCTTGGCTAGGGCTTCGAAAATGTTGGGAGTGAGGACGTAGCGGCCCACAATGCCCAGGTTGGATGGGGCATCCACCAAAGCGGGCTTCTCCACGGTGCCGTGGACTTTGAAAACTCCCTCTGCAATAGGCTCTGGTACTATGACCCCGTAGCTCTGTATCTGAAATCCGAGCACCTCCTGCACTGCGATGACGCTGGCTTCGTATTGGTAATAGACGTCCAGTAACTGGCCAATGGCCCCCTTCTCTCCCACGATAATGTCGTCTGGGAGCATGACTGCGAAGGGCTCTTCTCCCACTGCACTAGAGGCGCACAGGACGGCGTGTCCAAGCCCCAACTGTTCCTGTTGGCGCACGTATATTAGCTCTACTATCTCTGACAGATGTCTTATCTGGGAAAGGCGTTGGGAGTCTCCCTTCGTTGCCAGTATGCCTTCCATCTCTAGGTGGCGATCGAAGTAGTCGGCGATGGCCTCCTTGCCCCGGGCGCTGACGATGATTACCTGCTCGATACCCGCCGCGGCGGCCTCCTCTACCACGTACTGGATTGCAGCCATGTCCACCAAAGGCAACAGCTCCTTGGGAACCGCTTTGGTGATAGGGAGAAAGCGCGTGCCCAAGCCCGCAGCAGGGATAACGGCCTTTCGCACTTTCATCGTCACTTCCTTACGGGCAACGGGCCCTGAACTTACACTCTGGAGATGGCCTCTCTCAGGTCAATGGTCCCTGTGTAAAGGGCCTTGCCTATTATAGTCCCTTCCACGCGCAGGGAAGCTAGGCGTTCCAGGTGCTCTATTGAGGATACTCCCCCCGATGCCACCAGTGTAGCATCGCAATCTCCCATCAACTCCTCAATAGCCTGGAAGTTCGGCTCCGAGAGAGTCCCATCTCGGGAGATGTCAGTGTAGATGAACCGCCCGACCCCCAGTGC
>JASLXI010000251.1 GCA_030740415.1 Dehalococcoidia bacterium | reverse complement strand
AAAGTGGACAACTGGGTATCCGGGCTTTGGGAAGACTCAGACGATCGGGTGGAGAGTTTCCTAGATGCCGAGTCGAGGAGCTTTGCCCTAGGAGAGATAAGGGATTCCTAAGATCGGTCGTGCCACTGGGGCGCATTATCAAGAGATGAGAGGCTGATGGTGAAAAACGAGGTTGGAGTGGGTCTGTTGGGGTTGGGAACGGTGGGTGGAGGGGTGACTGACGTGCTTCTCAGGAAAGCGGAAGCTCTTTCTCTGCAAGTGGGGTGTCCATTGACACTCAAAGGGGTGTTGGTGCAGGATTCTGGCAAGAATCGTTCCGCGAAGATCGACCCTGGACTGATGACTATCGATCCGGAGGATGTGCTGGCTAATCCTGAAGTAGACGTGGTCGTGGAGGTGATGGGTGGTGAGGACGCAGCCCTGACCTATATCAAGGGCGCGCTGTCACGGGGACGGCACATAGTGACCGCCAATAAAGAAGTGATGGCCAAGCACGGCTCCGAACTTCTGAATCTGGCTCAGGCAAATGGGGTGGAGATCCGCTACGAGGCCGCAGTAGGAGGAGGAATCCCTCTGATTGCCCCATTCCAGCACGATCTTGTAGTCAACGATGTGTCAGCCATTCATTCTATCCTCAACGGCACTACCAACTACATCCTCACCAGGATGGCCGAAGACGAGTTGGACTTCTCTACTGCTCTTGCGGAAGCCCAAGAACTGGGGTATGCGGAGCCAGACCCTACTTTCGACATTGATGGCGTCGACGCAACCTATAAACTGGCCATCCTGTCCAGCCTGGCTTTCCACACCTGGGTGGATCCGCAGGAGGTGTATTCCGAGGGGATATCTCGTTTGACGGCGCGGGACTTCCGTTATGCTAGAGAGTTGGGCTATGCTATCAAGCTGCTGGCCATTGCCAAACGGAGCCGAGACTCTATCGAGGCCCGTGTTCATCCTGCCTTTATTCCCGAGGATGCGGCACTGACCCAGGTGAGAGGTGTCTACAACGCGGTACAGGTGGAGGGCGACCTGGTGGGCACCGTCATGTTCTACGGTCGGGGGGCGGGCGCTGAGCCGACATCCAGTGCCGTGGTGGCTGATCTGGTTGCCGTTGGACGCAATATCGCAACTGGTACGAAGCCTGGAAACCGGTTGCGCTTTGACCGAGGCCTCAAGGTCAAACCCACCAGTCAAGTAGAGACTAGGTACTACCTGCGAATGAATGTCGCTGACCAGGCCGGTGTTCTGGCCCAGATATCCCGGATTCTAGGGGACAACCTCATCAGCATCTCCCAGATGATACAGAAGGAAATCGACGTAGTTGCCGAAAACGCCGAGCTCGTGATCATGACCCATGTCGCCAGAGAGGATGCCATGCAGCGGGCTCTGGTCGGGTTGAAAGCCTTGAATTCAGTCAAGGAGATCAGCAGCTTCGTCCGAGTGGAGATGTAATGTCTGGACTGCCCACCATCCTAGAACGTTACCGTGATTTCCTCCCCATTACATCAGCGACGCCTTCTATAACCATGGGCGAAGCCAGCACTCCTATAGTCCGGTCTCATGACCTAGAGAAAGAACTTGGCATCGGCGAGTTGTATTTCAAGCTGGAAGGCTGCAATCCCACGGGCTCCTTCAAGGACCGGGGCATGGTGATTGCTATGGCAAAGGCACTGGAGGAAGGCAGTACGGCTGTCATTTGCGCCTCTACTGGGAATACGAGCGCCTCGGCTGCTGCCTACGGCGCCCGATTCAACCTCAAGACAGTGGTAATAGTACCGAAGGGTAATATCGCTCAGGGGAAGTACGTTCAGGCCATAGCCTACGGAGCAACCATACTGGAGGTCCAGGGCGTTTTCGATCAGGCTTTGGAGATTGTCCGTTCCCTGAGCCAGAGGCATCCTGTCACCCTGGTCAATTCGTTGAACCTATATCGCATCGAAGGGCAGAAAACAGCAGCTTTTGAAATAGTGGATGCCCTGGAGGATGCTCCGGATTATCTGTTTATACCTG
>JASLXI010000250.1 GCA_030740415.1 Dehalococcoidia bacterium | reverse complement strand
GAGCTCCTGAGTTTGTCGGGTCCTCCTATGCCATGCTCCTACAACCATACTAATCCTCTAATCGCGGACTGTCAAAGTATGGATAGCTGACATGGCAACGGCCACATCTGTGCACCTTTTGAGGTTACCTTCATAGGACGCGCCTCAGGCGGAAGTTCGGGGTGGTACCGAGGGTGCCGGCCTCTTCGGCGGTAGGCTTGCCCGCTAGCGCATGGAGGTCGGCTGTGAAATCGATGGGGCGGGCACTGCTGATGTAGTTGCCGACGCCGAAGTAGTCCACGGGAGTGCCGTTATCCAGAAAATACTGAGTGCAGTCGGGATCAAGTTCTCCCCTGACGAATATCTTCACATCCCAGAAACCCTTCAGGTCCAGCCTGGCCCAAGTGACAGTGGGGTGGACGTGAAGGGAGTCGGTACTACAATACAGCGGATGACCCTCCTCCAGGAACCCCCGAACCATGTCGGTCACCAGCATTACCTTAGGCAAAGTTCTCTCCTTCCTCGAAGATACACTCCTTGAGAGCCCTGGCTACCTCAAAGGGGTCGCTGGATATAACATTGCTGGCGTAAAGCTCCATCGTTCCGATGTCGCAGGAGGTACTCTTAGGCTGGCCGCGGTCCACCGCCCGAGCGATGACCGGGAACCCCTTCCAGTTTTCCTCCGTCTCTACCAAAGGCGGGGTTGTCACCATCAGGTTGAAAGCACTACCGTGCATGTAATCCCGCAGGCAAGACAATGCACTGAAGACAGCGTCCTTGAAGACATCATCGTGGGCCGATGCAAGAACCATGACTTCCCTCTCCTTAACGGGGGTGATATAGGAAATGAGGCGAGCCCCCTCCTTCTCTTCCCCCAAACCCAGCATGAAATGGATGCGGAACAGGTCGTCGAAGTAGTTGCTACCGTGCTCATCCTGGTAGGCAAGCGCGGCGCGTCGGAGTCCTTCTATCTTGGCATAGTGGCAGTCGCAACCCAGCGTCATCTGGGCGTGTCCGTGGAGCAGGCTGGCCCCAGCTCGTCTCAAACAGTTCCAGATGAACAGGTAGTACTTTGCCTCTGATTGGTACTGGTGGGCTTTCTGGGCCCAGCTCCATCCGGTATCCAAATAATCATGAATATGCTCCCGTCCGAAGCTCAAGGGGTTGGGGGTATCGAACACGACCATGCCGTGAAGTCCATCGTACTTGGCGATGTTGCCGGCAGTCACGCAGTACTTGCCCTCGACTCGACCAAAGGGATCTCTAGGAGTCAGTCGCAATGGGTCGTGCAGAGGGTCGTTCCGAGAGTTATCGATGATGGAGGCTTGGATGGCCAGCTTCTCGTCCGTTTGTATTGGGCGAGTCGCTCGCAGACGATTGTACAGAGCACCCTCGAAGGTCACCACATTGGTGATCTTGAGCACCTTCTGCTCCAGAACATCGGGCAGGGAGCCGAACTGTTTCTCTATCCAAGGCAGCATCTCGGGCGGGGGGTCTATACGGCCTCTCGCTCCGCTGACCCGGAAGATGCGATGGAAAAGCACTCTCTGCTCCTCAGAGAGTGCTTCCAATATGTCCTGCAACTCGGTGATGCCGATGCCGTCTATTGGGGAAGTGTTCATTTCCATATCCTCGGCGGCCGCTATCATCTTCCGATGCTGGTTTGCCCCTGCAATGGCCATGGCTGGGCTCCCAGTCAAAGGCCATAGTATATCAAATGGCAACCTAGCTTCAAGACATCCCTGATAACAGCCTGAGGAAACGATCTGTGGCAAGCGCGTCACACGGACCGTGCCTTGATGGGCTAACGGCACTGTGATACGCTAGAGGCGCAGGAAGGAAGTAGGAGCCATGGCAATCAAGATAGTGATAGAACGAACGGTAGGCACGGACAAACAGATGAGGGTGACGAACCTGCCCAAGGAACTGCGAACCAAGGCCATACGGCAGCCGGGCTATGTGATCGTCGAGACCCTCCTCTCCGTGGAAAATCCAGGCACCCACATAGTCATCAACACCTAGCAGACCCTGCGCGATTGGAAGGCTTGGGCCGACAGCCTTTCCCGCAAGAACGTATCGGGCAGAATAGAAGCC
>JASLXI010000024.1 GCA_030740415.1 Dehalococcoidia bacterium | reverse complement strand
CACGCAACCATCACCAACATAAACACTGCAGGCAGTAATAGGAGCGATATGGACTTTAGATTCATCTCAATGCCCCTCAGTTGTACTAATCCCCCATGGGACTCCTAGCCTTCTGCCCCCCATTATAACCCGCCAGGGGGATGCCACAGAGTAGGGGAGGTTGTGGAAGCCGTGTCAAACTCGTCTATCCTGGCTAATCCGACTCTTATAGGATGCCCTTGTAAATGGATTTCTGACTATCCCGAAGGTCTTCCCTGTAACATGGCGTTCACATAGAGTTTACCCAAGTTTAACGGCGCCGATACATGTGCGAAATAGTGTTCACATAATCTGATCTTAGCTACTCAGCAAGGAAGAGCAGACAGATTATGGCACAACCCACGGCGGGAACGCAGACTCGCCGAGTCCCTGAGCTACCGGAGATGGCGATGGAACCGCTCGCGCAGGTCCATCCGTTCACCGCCCGGCACTACGGAGTGTCCGATGGGGAGGTGGTGGGCCTAACCACTCGACGCGGTACAGCTAGGTTCAAAATTAAGGTCAGTCCAAGCATCCGGGAGAACACCGTATTCGTGCCGTTCCATTGGGGTGGAGCGCAGTCCGCAAATCGGTTGACCAACCCAGCGCTGGACCCCATCAGCCGCATGCCGGAGTTCAAGGTGTGCTCAGTCAGAATTGAGAGCAGTCAATAGACCCAGGAGAGAATATCATGGCAGAAAAGAAACGATTGGTTGTGATTGGCAACGGTATGGCGGGAGCGCGTTTGTTGGAGGAACTGTTGGCCAGGGGAGGAGGCGACCTTTACGACATTGTGGTCTTCGGGGAGGAGCCATACGGCAACTATAACCGCATCCTGCTCTCCAATGTTCTGGCCGGCACCCACGACCCCAAGGACATATTCATCAACCCCCTGAACTGGTACCAGGAGAATGGCATAACCCTGCACGCCGGCGTCCGTGCCGGATGGATTGATCGACTATCCAAGAAAGTGTATGCCCCCGGCGAGATAGCAGAACCTTACGACAAGCTGGTCATCGCCACCGGCAGCACTGCCTTCATCCCTCCCTTGGAAGGCATCTCTGGAGAGTCCTCCCAATTCAAGGACGGGGTCTTCGTCTTTCGGACATTGGATGATTGCACTGGGATGATCAGTTATGCTGCCAACGCTAAGAAAGTAGCTATCATAGGAGGAGGATTGCTGGGGTTAGAGGCAGCGCGGGGTCTCCTCAACCAGGGCTTGGAGGTGCACGTGGTCCACCTGCAATCACACCTCATGGATGTGCAGCTTGATCAGGATGCCGGAACGATGCTTCAACACACCCTGGAGCAGATGGGTGTCCACACCCATCTGGAAAGTGCCAGCAAGGGGGTGCTAGGCAATGGGCACGTCACGGGCCTTGCCTTTACAGACGGCTCAACACTGGAATGCGATATGCTGGTTATTGCCGCTGGGATTCGTCCCAATGTAGACTTGGCCGAACAGGCGGGTCTCCCAGTCCAGAAAGGGATTCTAGTTCACAACGACCTCTCTAGCCGTAACGACAGCGACATCTACGCCATTGGCGAGTGTGCCGAGCACCAGGGAAAGACCTACGGCCTTGTGGCAGCGGCGTGGGAACAGGCACGTATTCTGGCCGAACAGCTCACTAAAGCCAATCCCGAGTCCGTGTACAGTGGGTCCAGCCCATCTACAAAGCTCAAGGTCATGGGGGTGGACTTGGCCACCTTTGGCGATAAGGATGCTACGAGTGAGGAAGACGAGGTGATCTCATATGTAGAGCCGTCCAGGGGAGTATACAAAAAGCTCATCGTGCGGAACGGCCGGCTGGCTGGAGCAATCCTATTGGGCGATGGAGCCACAACCCCCAGGCTGCTTCAGGCATTTGACCGCCAGGAGGACGTGCCAGAGAGCAGGGCAGAGCTTTTGTTCTCTCTGGCTGGTGAGGCCAAGGGGTTGGACGTCGCCGACCTGCCCGATGAGGCCCAGATATGTAACTGCAATGGTGTCTCCAAGGGAAGAATCGTCGCGGCGGTGAAGGCGGGTAGTCGCAGCTTTAGAACCTTGTGTGATGCCACTCGGGCAGGCACGGGCTGCGGCACATGCAGGCCCCAGGTACAGGCAATACTGAAGATGGCCGCTGATGGCCTGGTGGCCGAAGACCCCTCTGTTCACTACTACGTCCCTGGGCTGCCGATGACAAAACAGGAGCTCGTCGCGGCCGTTAGGAATCAGGGGCTTCGAAGTGTCTCGGCAGTGTTCAGCGTCCTGGCCGGTGGCAAAGAAGACCCTGGCAGCAAGGTGGGACTGGCGTCGCTATTGAAAACCATCTGGGGCAAAGACTACGAGGACGAGCGGGATGCCCGGTTCATCAACGACCGTGTCCATGCCAACATCCAGAATGATGGCACCTTCAGCGTGGTGCCCCGCGTATACGGAGGAATCACCTCGTCGGAGCAGCTCCGTAGCATCGCTGACGTGGTGGATAAGTACGATGTCCCCATGGTGAAGATAACCGGCGGGCAGCGCATAGACCTGCTGGGCATATCCAAAGAGAATCTACCGAAAGTCTGGAAGGACCTCGGCATGTCATCCGGACACGCATACTCCAAGGCATTCCGCACGTGCAAGACCTGTGTTGGCACGGACTTCTGTCGTTTCGGGTTGGGCGACAGCACGACCCTGGGAGTAGCGATAGAGAAGCGGTTCCAGGGCATCGAAACGCCCCACAAGGTGAAGCTGGCTGCCTCGGGATGCCCCAGAAACTGTGCCGAGGCTACAACCAAGGACATTGGTACCGTGGCAATCGAGGGCGGCAAGTGGGAGGTGTATATAGGGGGCGCAGCTGGGTCCACGGTGCGCAAAGGTGATGTCCTCTGCGTGGTGGACTCCCATGATGAGGTGCTGAGGTACATGGGTCGCTTCATGCAATACTATCGGGAGAACGCCAAGTATATGGAACGTACATACGGCTTTGAGGAGCGCAACGGCATCGAGCGGCTCCGCCAGGTCCTGCTGGACGATTCAGAGGGGATCTGCCAGCGCCTAGACACGGAAATCCAAGCTGCGGCTGATGCCTACGTGGACCCCTGGCAGGAGGCAGATAACCCCGTGCACCAGAACCAGTTCGCTGGAGTCCTATCCGCTTCGGGGCAAGGCCAGGCCTGATGAGCACCCGGTCAGCAGTCATAGGGGTTCAAAGTTATAACCTTGGGCCTGTAGAACAGGTGCCGCTGGGGGAAGGCCGGTGCTTCCAATTCAACGATGTTTCCTTTGCTGTCTTTCGTACCAGGGCCGGGATGGTCTTTGCCACCCAGGCATCGTGCCCTCATAGGGCTGGCCCCTTGGCCGATGGACTCATCGGTGGTACAACCCTGGTGTGTCCACTCCACGCCTACAAGTTCGATCTGGCTAGCGGCCAACCTGTGGGGAATGAATGCGCGGCTCTGAAAACCTACGAGGTCTCCGTCAGCGACACGGGCGACATCCTCCTGACCCCGGAAGGACCAGGGAACGCATGAAACCCCAGACCATCACACCGCAAAGTCCCCTCCCGACCCTTATAGCGTCCTTCTTACACTTCGATCTGAGCTTCATGCTTTGGGTGTTGCTCGGGGCTTTGGGAATCTACATCGCTGAGAGTATGGGGTGAGTTCTGCTGAAAAGGGCTTGGTGGTGGCTCTTCCCATCTTGAGCGGCTCACTGTTGCGAATACCGGTGGGCCTTCTCAGTGATAGGTTTGGGGCCAAGCGAATCGGTGTCGCTCTGCTCGCCTTCCTCTTCTTGGGGAATAGGAAAAACAAAAACCCATATCTCCGGAGTAGCGATGGAACTGGTGAGCAAAGGGCTTTGGGAGAGCGTGAAATAAGTGGACACCAAACTCCGTTGCTTTCAATTCTGCTTTCAATCGGCAACAATAGGCCCCTGGCATGGTTCCTGTGGCCTTCTTTTGTGCTTAGAAAATGGAGCCAGCGAGGGGATTCGAACCCTTGACCTGCGGTTTACGAAACCGCTGCTCTACCACTGAGCTACGCTGGCTCGAATCCAATTATATCACCGTTCCTTACTTGCTTACTCTCTCCACTCAGCCCACCACTCCTTGAGACGCTGGGTCACGGCTTGCTCGTATCCCTGATCGCTGGGCCGGTAATAGCGTCGGTCCTTCAGCGAGGCAGGGAGATTCTCCATTGAGGCAAAGTGTCCAGGATGATCGTGCGAGTACTTGTAGCCTTGGCCGTAGCCGTGCTCCATCATCAAACGCGTGACAGGATTCCGTAGGTGCATGGGGACAGGTTCATCTGGGGTGCGCCGCACATCCTCTCTGGCCAGATTCAGAGCTGTATAGGCAGAGTTACTCTTGGGAGCCGTGGCCAGATACACCGTGGCCTCCGCCAAGGAGATGGCCCCCTCCGGCATCCCTATGAAGTGCACAGCCTGCTGAGTAGCCACGGCCACCGACAATCCCTGAGGATCCGCCATGCCTATGTCCTCTGCTGCCAGGATAACCAACCGTCTAGCGATGAACATGGGGTCCTCTCCAGCTTCGATCATACGCACCAGCCAGTAGATGGCCGCGTCGGGATCGGAGCCGCGCACCGATTTGATGAAGGCGGAAATGGTATCGTAGTGCTGGTCTCCCGCCTTGTCATACAATATTGAGCGTTGCTGAAGAGCGTCCTCTACTATCTCCAGATTTACATGGCGAGTGCCCGAAGAGTCAAGAGGGGTAGCTGAAGCAGCTAGTTCCAGGGCGTTGAGGGCCACCCTGGCATCGCCGTCGGTCATTGCGACCAGATGATGGACCGCCTCTTCCACCATATCGACATGCAAGGGGCCCATCCCTCGCTCTTCATCTGCCAGCGCCCGCTGCACTATGGTAGCCAGCTCTTCATCTGTGAGGGCTTTGAGGGTGAATACCCTGCACCGTGAGAGTAGCGGTGCTATGACTTCAAAAGATGGATTCTCGGTGGTTGCCCCGATCAAGGTCACTGTCCCTTCCTCTACATGGGGAAGGATTACGTCCTGCTGCGATTTGCTGAATCTATGGATCTCGTCCACAAATAGAAGGGTCCGCTGGCTGAACATTCCGCGTCGTTCTCGAGCACTTTCGACTACCCTGCGCAGGTCGGCAACTCCGGCGGTTACGGCACTAACTGGGTCAAAGTAAGACTGGGTAACGTTGGCGATAAGATTCGCCAGAGTGGTCTTGCCGCTCCCCGGCGGCCCCCACAGAATCATTGAAGGAATCTGGTCCGCTTCTATGCTCAGCCTTAGCACACGTCCCGGGCCTAGTATATGCTCCTGACCCACGAAATCATCGAAGTTCCTAGGGCGCATTCGGGCGGCCAGAGGAGCCTCCCGATCCAAGGCCTTCTTCCGCTGGTCTTCAAAGAGGTCCGTCATTACTCCTCCCCGGCTGCAACCTCAGTCAATTCCAAGTTCACCCTAATACGCAGCAGAAGAAATCTAGAGTTGAGAACGTATCCACCAACTGAACTGGTGCATCGCAAGAACCGTACGCCCTTTCATTCTCCACCTAAGAGGCGGCGCGGGCCATCCACAGTCATCGTATGAATGTCCTTCTCACTTACGCCCAAATCCCGCAACCGCGGCAGCACCCTTCGAATGATGAAACAGTAGCCGTCTGGGTTGTAGGCTTTCCTCATTTCAACAACCTCTGGCAAGGCAGGGCGAGGTCCACCAAAGTCGTGAGAAAACGTCACCTGCCCGGCAAACCCCAGCTCGACCAACTGCTTCACCGTCTGGGTTCGTTGCTCCCAGTCCAAACCACCTGCTAGTCCTCCGGGATAGCGGTCCATCCCGAGAAAGCACCCTTTGCGGAGAATCCCCGTCAGGTAATCCATATTGTTGGTATCGTTGCTGTGGCCAATGCACACTCGACTCAGGTCCACCCCTTCCTCCTCGAAGACAGTCACCTGGTAGTTACCGGCCTTGGCCAGAGCAGCCGTGTGGGTGCAAATGGGCACGCCAGTTTCATTGCAAGCACGGGCCGCCGCCCTTAGAACCAGGTCGTTGGGCCGCGTAAGACCCTCCTCGGTTATATGTTCCTCATCGGTGGCGACCTTGATCACCCCTGCCTTAATACCCGTCCCCTCTATACCAACTTCTATCTCCCGGATGAACGCCCTCGCCAGTTGGTCGACCGTAGAACCACTGCCGACATGCCTGGGGATATCTCTCCACAGACCTGTGGCTGGCACAATGTTCAACTCTACACGTGCAGCCACTTCTTGCAGGAGACGCATGTCGCGCCCCAGGTCCAAAGTGGTCACATTTAGAATGGTGCCCACCCCTTCGCCTGCGGCTTCATTTAGGCGCTCCACACCCCGAGCAACGTCACCTTCGTGGTCAAGTAACTCGGGGTAGGTATAGGGGACTCCTGCCGAACTCTCCCGAACGTGCTCGTGCGTTAGAGTGAAACCCAGGCTGTTAACATCCACAGGGCCGAGAACAGTACTCACAGTGGTCATGATTAAACCTCCGAACTCCTTTGGCCTCCTTTTCAGACAAGAAGTCCCCAATAAGAGCGCCGATGACGACAAGGATGGTGACCTTCGGTAACGGCAGGCTATATTGTCCAAGAATTGGTGTCAAGCCTTCTAAGGCATCCTGAGAGTGGGCAATTTTCACGAGGAAATGGAGAGTTCCGGATAAGTGCTTGCCTTTCCTCTCCACCAAGATCACCCAAACGACCCCGTCACTGCCACAAGTACTTGCAACCACCAAGGTGTTCCGCTATCATGGTGGTGTCTCTGGTGGTTCTGGCGGGGTGGAACCACCCGTACCCATCTCGAACACGGAAGTGAAACACCCCAGCGCCGACGATACTGCCTGGGCAACTGGGTGGGAAAATAGGTCACTGCCAGAGGCATAAGGTCAGCCCACTGTTTGGCTTGGCTCGGGTTGTCCGCCCAAAGGGCCCGATAGAATACCCCGCAAGTTGAGAGTACTTCCGCCATATCCCCTAGGATGTAATAGTGCATACTTACATCCTGTCGGACAACCAGCATAACTAACTGCAGATATACCTTTACATTCCAGTGTAGCTAGACATATACTAGACATGTAGGCGTAACACGAGGGTAGAAAGCACTAACCTGAAGTAGGAATGTTTCAAGTGTCCACCAACGCCAGTCTCCCCGTTGAAAATATGGAGGCACTCCTAAGGGAGGCCGAACAGATTAAAGCTATCAGCCCTGGAGAGCTAGTCCAGGGCATAATCATGAGAGTCGACCACGAAGGTATTCTGGTCAGCATAGGCAACAAGTCGGAAGGGATAGTCTCTTCAAGAGAAATGCGCTCGCTGAGCGAAGAGGAGATCTCATCCCTGAAGATAGGAGAGGAAATCTTCACTCGTGTATTGGAGGCCGAAGGAGAGGATGGATCCACTATTCTCTCCGTAGACAGGGCCAAAGAGGAAATGGTGTGGCTGGACATTGAGAAGCAGTTCAGCAGCGGAGAGTCGGTTACGGTTCAAGGCACTATAACAGGATTTAACCGCGGCGGGGCATTGGTAGACGTGAATGGATTGAAGGGATTTGTGCCCATATCGCACCTTGGCTGGACCCAACGGAGCTCCGACAGTGGTGAGGAAGACGAGATGGAACGCCGCGCTGGAGAGAGCGTGCATCTAAAGATAATAGAGGTTGACCGCTCAAAGAAGAGGGCTATCTTCTCGGAAAAAGCGGCTCTCCAGGCAGAGCGAGAATCCCAGAAGGAACGGATTCTTCAGGAACTGCAAGAAGGAGAGGTTAGAAGAGGCAGAGTATCGGGCATCTGCGACTTCGGTGCCTTTGTAGACCTGGGTGGAGCCGACGGACTGATTCATATATCCGAGTTGTCCTGGGAGCCGGTGGAATCCACGGAACAAGTCCTAAATGTGGCCGACGAAATAGATGTCTACGTGCTGAAGGTTGACAAAGATAACAAGCGAATAGCGCTAAGCCTTCGTAGAACTGGGCCAGAGCCATGGGACACCGTACCAGACAGATACCAGGTGGACCAGTTAATCTCCGGCACCATAACCAAGCTGACGAACTTCGGGGCTTTCGCCCGTATAGAAGGATCGGTAGAAGGACTCATACACATCTCGGAATTGAGCTATAATATGATTAGCCACCCGAAGGAAGTGGTTAAAGAAGGAGATGTGCTAACACTGAAGATCCTGAAGATAGAGCCCGAGCGAAAACGCTTGGCGCTCAGCCTTAAACAGGCGGAGGAGCTCTAGCCAGAGAGCAGGTTCTTTGCCTGAGAGATACCTAGTTAGGAGAAAGCTATGACCAGCAGATTTGAGAAGTTCTCGGAAAGAGCTCGAAGGGTATTGTCCCTTGCCCAAGAAGAAGCCCAGCGCTTCAACCACAACTACATAGGGACCGAGCACATTCTCCTAGGCCTTGTACGAGAGACGGAGGGGGTGGCAGCACGCGTGCTGTCCAACCTGGGCGTAGAACTGAGCAAGGTAAGGTCTGCAGTGGAGTTCATCATAGGGAGGGGAGAAAGACACACCCCTGGTGAAATCGGTCTCACTCCCCGAGCAAAAAAGGTCATCGAGTTGGCAGTTGACGAAGCGCGT
>JASLXI010000249.1 GCA_030740415.1 Dehalococcoidia bacterium | reverse complement strand
TGGCCGTTATCCGGGATCTGACCATAATCCTGTTTGCTGTGGTCTGCATGTTGACAATGCTAACAGCCACCGTCATGGGGTTGCTGCTATACCGCAAGGTGGCGCCCACCCTGGATTCGGCCAAGGCAACCATTAAACACGCACAAGAAGCAACCTCTCAGCTGTCTGACAAGGTAGTAAAGCCCCTGGTTAGCACTTCCACCCGTACATTCACAGTGGGGCGAGTGGTGGCCTTTATTCTAGGCCGTTCACGAGGTAAAGGGGGAAACAAGAATGGCAAATGAAGAAAGAGGACCAGGGTTCGGTACGGGTCTTATCCTTGGAACCATCATAGGAGCATTAACAGGACTCCTCCTGGCTCCCAAGCCGGGAGAAGAGACCCGCGCTCGGGTGATGGAGAGGACCGCAAGGCTAAGGCAGAAGGCCGAGGAACTGACAGCAGAGGCCAGAGATCTCATGCGAGAAGCCATCGAAGAGGGAAGGGTTGTGGCCAATCGTATGAGAGCAACGCGGGAGACCAACGGCTCGGAGGAGACCCCCTCAAACAATCAGGAAGACCCCTCTAGCTAGCACATCACTGTGGCTATCGGCGGGAAAATACAGACCTAAGCGTCTGTGTAGCGGGGATAAGAGCCGAAGACCTTCATCATGGAGACCTCGTCCTTTACGCTGCTGAGGGCTTCCTGAACGGAGGCATCGTCTCGATGCCCGTCTATGTCCACCAGGAAGATATATCGCCCCAGACCCTGCTTGTTTGGGCGAGACTCCACCTTGGCAAGGTTGATATTCCGAGACGCAAAGTGCCCCATCACCGAGTAGAGTATGCCCGCACGGTCATCGTCGAAAGAGAAACACAGGGAGGTCTTGTCTCTCCCAGTAGGAGGATGGTCGTGATGTGCCAGGACCACAAACCGAGTGTGATTGGCGGAGCTATCTTGGATTCCTTGATCTAGAATCTCCGCTCCATATATCTCAGCCGCCCTGCTGGTGGCAATGGCAGAGGACGGAGAGGGACTCGCCAACATGTCCTCTACCGCAGCTGCAGTGCTTAAAGCAGCTATAGCCTGAGCATTCGGGAAACGTCCCTCGATAAAACGCCGGCACTGCGCCAACGCCTGAGGATGGGAATAGATCAATCCCACCTCCTGAGCCGAACCTCCGGGTTTAATCAGGAGACAGTGCTCAATCGGTATCACCATCTCAGTACGTATGGACAGATCATAATCATGAATCAACAGGTCAAGGGTGTCGGTAACAGAACCCTCTAAGCTATTTTCTATGGGAACTACACCCTCCTCCACCACCCCCGAAGCGACTGCGGCCGCCACGGCAGCAATTGAGTGAAAAGGTATAAGCTGGGCTTGCCGATCGTATTGCAGAGCTGCCGCCTCGGTAAAGGTCCCGGCCGGGCCAAGATAAGCTACTTGTTTCACTATACCACTACGCTATCCCGGTCAGGGCCTCCCGCAAAGCTTCTTCACCTTCAGCAGTAGTGACAACAATTACCTCATCTTCAGGGCCGAGAACAGCCTCACTGTCTGGCGGCAAAAGAGTACCGTCCTTTTTCACTATGAAGGAGATCAAGCTATCGTCTGGCATAGGCACTTCTCCCAGAACCTGACCTACCACCGCCGCGTCAGGGGGTACGCGAATCCCCACCACTTCCCGGTTGGACCCCCTGATGGCCATGAAGTGCACAAGCGCATGTTCCGGGAGTTCCTCTTCTATGTGTGACAATATGATGTCCGTGCTGCTCAAGCAAACATCCACGCCCAACTCTATGAACAGCTTCTCATTATTTGGATTGTTGATTAGGGAAATGGTCCTGGACACATGGAACCGGTGTTTGGCTATCTGACAAGCTACAAGGTTGTCTTCATCGGTCCCGGTGACCGCAATGAACACATCGGCCCTGGAGGTGCCTGCCTCCCTCAACACACTCTCCTCACAGCCGTCTCCCACTATCACCAGGCTTCCCAATTCCTCTCTGATGGTCTCGCACTTACGAGCGGAGCGCTCGACAATGAAGACTTCGTGCTCGCTTTTCAAGAGAGCCTTGGACAGATGGTACCCTACTTTGCCTGCACCTACCAC
>JASLXI010000248.1 GCA_030740415.1 Dehalococcoidia bacterium | reverse complement strand
GTGGGAGGGGTTCCCTGGTTATCCTCAACGTAAGGACTATCTGGAGGCTCCCAGGTAGAAGGGGAAACGATGTCGATTCGTACCGAGCCAGTAACTATCAATCTAGGGCCTCAGCACCCCAGCACCCACGGCGTCTTCCGCATGCGCATCACCTTTGACGGTGAGATTATCCTGGACGTGGAGCCGGTATTCGGTTATCTCCATCGTGGTTCGGAGAAGCTGGGGGAGGAGCGCACCTACACCCAGGTGATAACCCTGACGGACCGCCTAGACTACGTCTCGTCGATGTCCAACAACCTGGCCTATGTGCTGGCTGTAGAGAAGCTGGCGGGGATCAACCCTCCAGAGCGAGCTATGTACATACGGGTCTTAGTCGCCGAGTTACAACGTATTGCCAATCACCTAGTCGCCACCGGTTTCTTCCTTAACGACCTTGGGGCGCTGGCTACTCCTCTTATGTACTGTTTTAGGGAAAGAGAAAAGATTCTAGACCTCTTTGAGATGCTGTGTGGTGCCCGCATCACTCTCAGCTACATGAGGGTGGGCGGCATTTTTCAGGACGCTCCTCCAGAATTCTGGCACTCGCTTCACGATTTCCTGCGGTATATGCCGGAATACATAGATGAGTACGAGAGGCTCCTCACTGGAAACGAGATACTTCTGACCCGTACTACGGGGGTCGGTGTGCTATCCTGTGAGACAGCAGTCAACTGTTCAATCAGTGGACCTATACTGCGTGCCTCCGGAGTCAACTGGGACCTGCGTAAGACCGATCCTTACGACGTGTACGAGCGGATGGACTTCGATGTTCCTCTGGGAACCGTCGGGGACAACTACGATCGCTATCTATTGCGCATTGCCGAGATGCGACAGTCTCTTCGTATCATCGAGCAATGCGTAGAGCAGGTACCGGAAGGACCCATAAGGGCCGAGGCGCCCGCATTGGTAAGACCTCCCATTGGCGATGCCTATGGACACGTTGAGGGTCCCAAAGGTGAGTTGGGATTCTATCTTGTAAGCGACGGTAGTATATCTCCGTACAGGTTCAAGATTCGGTCCCCGTCGCTTATCAACCTGACGGCCCTGAGAGATATGCTAGTGGGCAGCAAGCTGGCGGATATGATCGTGACCTTCGGCAGCATGGACATAAACATGGGAGAGGTGGACAGATAGTGGAACCTGTCTACGTCCCTTTTAGAGAGGCCAACTCCTTCTACAGGAACCTCTACGATCTCTTTGCAGAATGGAGCTTCTGGGGCATTTCTCCCATTCCCGACTGGCTGGCCTACTTTCTGGCCGGTTTTCTGATTGTCTTCACCGTGGTGAATACGGTAGTGCTCGTGACCACGGTGGGTACCTGGGTGGAACGGCGTCTAATAGGGCGCTTTCAGTCGAGGGTGGGGCCCAACCGATGGGGCCCCTGGGGACTCTTTACACCCATCGCCGACGCGTTAAAGCTGCTCAGCAAGGAAGACACGCGGCCTGATGGCGTGGACAGATGGGTGTTTAACCTGGCACCCTTGGTGTTTATAGTGTCGCCCTTGCTCGTCTTCGCCGTCATACCCTTTGGGAAGAACACCTATATTGCTAACCTAAACATCGGCATCCTGTTTATCATTGCCGTGACCACCGTGCCGACCATTGCCATGTTCATGGCGGGGTGGGCCTCGGGAAACCGGTACTCCCTCTTCGGGGCTATGCGTGGGGTGGCACAGCTTGTCAGTTATGAAGTTCCAATGGTCCTCTCGATTGTGGGGGTTCTGCTGCTGGCCGGCTCCTTGTCTCTTGTGGACATTGTAGAAGCCCAGAGGATTCCCTTTATACTTCTTCAGCCCCTGGGCTTCTTGATCTTCCTGTTGGCGATCTCCGCGGAGATGAACCGCTCCCCATTCGATATAGTGGAGGCCGACTCGGAGTTGGTGGCAGGGTTTCACACCGAATACAGCGGCATGAAGTGGGGCACGTTCCAGTTGGCGGAGTTCATCGCGCCCTTTGGGGCTGCGTCCATCATAACGACCCTCTTTCTCAAGGGGTGGGACGGCCCGCTTCTGCCATCTCACCTGTGGTTCTTCGCAAAGGTAGGTTTGGTCTGGTTCGTGCTGCTG
>JASLXI010000247.1 GCA_030740415.1 Dehalococcoidia bacterium | reverse complement strand
CTTCTTTACGAACTCGACGTCGTCAGACTCATTTAGGCTCTCTGCCTGCGCCGGGGTGATATCCCACCAATACAGGAATGGCTTGTCTTCGTATCGCTTGCTCCGCCTGACCTGGGCGCCGGAAGCGTTCTGCTCGGCCTCTCCGGACGAATTCCCCTCGTTATGTTCCGCATGCCAGGCCCGATGACACTCCGGGTGCATCAGCACACAATTCTCCCGGTGGTATCCCTTCTTGCTGTCCAGCCGATGCAGATGGACGTTTCAGCTTTGAAGGAGTCCCGGGCGACGAGGGCTATGGGTATATCATAAGCACCGAGTACGCTGGGGCGGTCTACACTTACGAGAGTGACTACCCCCTGACCACTGAAGCTGTGGGTTTAACCATCTACGAAAGCACCAACAGCGGCGGGGCCATAGAAGTAAGGTCACATACACTGGTGGTCAACAACGCCGATCCAGATACGCAGCTAATGAACGCCCTGGAGCTGATTGCGTTGGAGAATACCGGTGATCGTACTTTTGTACCGGACATTACGCAACCAGGAATAATGGACCTGCTCAGGTTTTCCCTACCTTCTACGGCCGTAGACCTGGACGTGCTGACCAGCATGCGGGGAGGCCAGATACTCCAGGTGGACCGCGGCTTCGCCATCACAACACCTGTGCCACCCGGTGCCTACGAGATCGCTTACACTTTCCGTACGTCATATTGGGACGGCAAGCTGTCCTTTGACCACGCCCTCCCCTTTGGTGCTGATACTTTCCGTGTCCTCCTATTGCACGACCTAGGCCAAGTCACAGGAGGTGGACTGCAGGAGATGGAGCGTCTGATCCTGGGAGAGCAGGGCTACCAGCGCATTGAGGGAGAGGCACTGGACGCTGGAGCCAGGATAGAACTGGATTTCACTGGCCTTCCGCAGCCATCCTTGTGGCAACACTGGCAGGACATCGTATCCAGTGAAGGCTTTCTTGGAGCTGTAATTCCAGGGACCCTTGGCATGGGCCTACTTGCCCTGCTGGCCTATGTCCTCTACCGCAAGGGCTCTCTTCTTTCAAAAGCCGAGCAGACCTCGGGCCCTGACCAACACCCTGCCATCATAGAGACAATAGCCCGGCTGGACGGTCGGTTCCAGCAGGGAGAAATCGGGAAGCAGGAGTACCTCCAGCTAAGGGGCGAACTGAAGGGCCAGATTCTCGACCAGCCAGTAACTCCCTCGCCTTCGCTATCTCAACCCGCGACTGCCAGCCTCGCTTCTGAAACTGGAGAGCCTTCCCCAGACCAAGTTGCCGAAGAGACTGAAAGGCCAGGGCTTTGAGCAGGCGCACGATTTTGATGGGTCTCTCTCTGCTCATCCTCGCATGGTTCTTCTCTCTTTTGGGCTGGGCACTCTCCCGCTCCGGAGGTGTGCCCGGTGGAATGGGAGTCAACGACGTTTTTGGAGAGATTAGCATCGAGGAGAAGCCCGCTCCGAACTTCACATTAGAGACTCTGGATGGAGAGTCCGTCACTCTGAGCGACCTGAAGGGTAAGGTGGTGTTACTAGATTTCTGGGCTTCCTGGTGTCCACCCTGTCGTCAGGAAGCCCCTGGCCTGGCACAGGTCTACAAGGAATACGAGGACAGAGGTGTGGAGTTCATCGGGATAAGCGTGTGGGATCATCTCAACGACGCCAAGGACTACGTCCAACGCTTCGGCATAATCTACCTATCAGGCCTGGACTCCCAGGGTACTATCCTAGTGGATTACGGCGTAAGGGGCACCCCTGAGAAGTTCCTCATAGACACCCAGGGGCAATTGGTCGCCAAGTTCATCGGACCTTCGCACGTGGAGGAACTCAGGGAAACCCTGGACCAGATGTTGATGGACCAGGATTAGCAGTACCAGGTTTGAATCCTGCCCATTAGCAGTCCCGACTACAGTCTCTTCTGGCCGCCACCGTTCCGCAGCCCCTGCCAGGCTTTCAATATCACAATGTCCCTGGGAAAGGCCAGAGGAGGAAGTGCCTCCAGTGAGAAGAACCCGAGCTCGGATACCTCTGGCCCTGCCACGGCCTCACCTCTCGTTTTACGACAGTCAAACGCAGCCACAACCACGGGATGGCCATC
>JASLXI010000246.1 GCA_030740415.1 Dehalococcoidia bacterium | reverse complement strand
CTACAGGGTGTACACCTGAACACCCTGAGGCCTCCTTTTGATAACCCGAAGGTGCGGCAGGCGTTCCATCTGGCCGCGGACCGTGAGATCTGGCGAGAGATGAAGAAGTCGGGTACCCTGGAGGGCACCTATCTGGCCGACGTGATTCCCCCTTACAGCCCCTATGGCTTCACCGAGGAGGAGCTCAAGACATGGCCTGGCTTCCGCCAGCCCAAGACCGAAGATATAGCCGAGGCCAATCGGCTGCTGGACGAGGTTTACGGGGACGGGGAGCGGCCAGGCCCGTGGGTATGTATGACCAGGGAGGTGCCAACGTACCGGGACTACTGCGTCTACGCGGTGCAGCAGATTCAGCAAAACCTGGGGATAGAAGCCACGATGGAAATCCTGGACGGCGCGGCTGCAAACCAGAGAAGAAACTCCTGCGAGTTCATGATGGATGCCGATAGTGCATTCGATGTTAATACGACCCTGGATCCTACCCCCCGACTGCGCGGATTTGCACACAGTGAGGGAGGTGCGACCCAGTGTGAGTTGGTTAGCCAGGATCCTGCCATTCAAGGGGAAATAGATAGGCGCATCGTCGAGCAGGATAGGGAGCTGGACCCGTTAAAGCGCAAGGAACTGACCCGGGCCCTCTCAAAAGAGCTAACCATAGAGTATGTGCCCTACCTCATCGAAGGGCATGTAGTAACCTTCCTAGGCTACCGACCAGAGGTGAAGGGAGCGCTCTTCTTCTTCGAGGGAGGACAAGGCCATCAGTGGTCTAATCCCGAACGTACCTGGTTGGCCGATTAGAGGATAGTCGCTGAAGTGAGCCCTTCCCGAGATGGAGAATCTTGTGCTGTGGAAGGGCTCACCTCGGTTGGGTGCCTACCTGATTGGGTTAGTCTCTAAAACACCTCGTCGGTGGGCCGAAAATGTGGACTGTACGGAGCCCGACGCTTGCGTGGAAGGGGCAAATAATCCAGTAAATTGAAGAGGCGTTATGCTTGAATACACGGTGCGCAGGCTGTTGCTAGGTATGGTGACGGCTGTTTTGGTATCGCTATTCATCTTCGGTGCGCTGCGAATAGCCCCCGGGGATGTGGCGCTGGTTATCCTTGGCCAGGAAGAAGGGGCGATTTTCACGGATGAAGACGTTCAGAAACTCCGTGAACAACTGGGCTTAAACCGATCTCTCCCTGTACAGTACTTTGAGTGGGTGGGAGATCTTGTAACCCTGGATTGGGGTACATCTCTGATGAGGGATCTGGATGTATGGGACCAATTCAAGGCCAAAGTACCGGTGACGGCGCAGCTGGTGTTAATGAGCATGACACTATCCACATGCATTGGAATCCCCTTTGGGATTATCATGGCACTCAAGCAGGACACCCGGGTGGACTACTTTATCCGAATCATATCCCTAGCGGGTATATCCGTCCCCAGCTTCTGGACGGCTACCCTGATAATAGTCGGCGGATTGGTATGGTTTGACTGGGGCCCGAGGCTCTCGTACGTGGCCCCCCTCGAGGACCCGTTTGGTAATTTCATCATGTTCCTGTGGCCCGCCCTTGCCATCGGCTGGGTCAGTTCGGCCACCAAGTCTAGGATGATGCGCTCCACAACTCTGGAAGTCTTACGTCAGGACTATGTCCGGACCGCTCACGCCAAAGGCTTAAGGCCCTTTGTGGTCACTTACCGCCACGTCATGAAGAATGCTCTGTTGCCGGTAGTCACCGTAATTGGCATCAGTGTCGCCCTGGCAGTAGGAGGTTCCGTAATTATTGAGACCATCTTCTTGCTGCCTGGGATGGGGCGATACCTGGTAACTGGGCTTCAGACCCGAGACTACCCGGTGGTCCAGAGCCTTATCGTGGTGTTCAGTATGTGGGTTGTCTTGACCAACCTGCTGGTAGACCTTACCTATGCCTGGCTGGATCCACGGATACGATTCAATTGAGGAGTCATAATGGCATCCGAAAGCACTAGTATAGGGCGCGGTAGAACGGAGCGGCTGGCTTGGCCAGTTCGGACCGTCAAAGTGATCAAGAATTTCGTTGTTCGAAAGCCTCTGGGTGCAGCCGGTGGGGGAATCATCTTGACAATGATATGCCTGGGACTTGCCGCGTCAGTGATTGCAAGAGACCCGGTACAGTGGTTTT
>JASLXI010000245.1:1918-2155 GCA_030740415.1 Dehalococcoidia bacterium | reverse complement strand
GATGACCACATTCTTGGTCACCTTGAGGGCGTTCTCCAGGGCTGGAAGCATGTCGGACACTGCGGATACCTTCTTGTCGGTGATCAGAATGTAGGGGTCCTCAACCACCGATTCCATCCGTTCGGTGTTGGTTATGAAGTAGGGACTGATGTAGCCGCGATCGAACTGCATACCCTCGACATACTCCTTCTCGTACAGGAGACCCCGGGACTCTTCCACGGTGATGACGCCGTCCTT
>JASLXI010000245.1:0-1908 GCA_030740415.1 Dehalococcoidia bacterium | reverse complement strand
AGCTCCCCTATTGCCTCTTCATGGGCAGAAAGGGCTGCAACCTGAGATATCTGCTCCTTGCCCTCGACAGGGCGGGACATTGTCCTTATTTCCTCTTTTATAGCTGCTACCGTCTTGTCTATGCCCCGCTTAATGGACATAGGGTCGGCTCCGGCGGTGACGTTCTTGAAGCCTTCGTGGATTATGGCTTGGGCCAGCACCGTAGCGGTAGTGGTGCCATCGCCTGCTACGTCATTGGTCTTGCTGGCCGCCTCTTTGATGAGCTGAGCGCCCATGTTCTCGAAGGGGTCCTCAAGGACGATCTCCTTGGCGATGGTGACACCGTCGCTGCATACCAGGGGAGCGCCAAAGGCCTTATCGAGGATGACGTTGCGGCCACGAGGGCCCAGGGTGACCTTTACGGTCTCCGCCAGTTTGTCTGCTCCGCTCTTTAGGGCCTTCCGAGCGTCCTCGGAGAAATTAATTTGTTTTGCCATGTTATTCCTTCCTTCCCAAGTTCAACGAATTATGACTAAGATATCTTTGCAAGGATGTCGCTCTCTCTCAGGATGAGATAGTCCTCGCCCTCTTCCTTGACTTCGCTTCCGGCGTATTTGGAATATACCACGAGGTCACCGACCTTGGATTCCATAGCTATGCGCTTTCCGTCATCGGCTGTGCGGCCAGGTCCCACGGCCACAATCTTTCCCTCTTGGGGCTTCTCTTGGACGGTGTCAGGAAGAAGGATTCCCCCGGCTGATACCTCTTCTTTATCTACGGGTTTGACTAGCACCCGGTCTCCGAATGGTTGATATGAACGTGCCACCTTTTCCCTCCTTATAAGTGTTGTTTATTGGTGCGTAAGAAACTAGCAGCCTAACTCAGGGAGTGCTAAATCCCGAGGTAGTATAGGAAAAGGGCGTATTATTGTCAAGATGATTTACAGTTGGTGGGCGTGGTTACGGATGCTTGCCAACCGTGGCGACTAACTTAGGGGTTGTACGCGTGTAGAGTCCGTTCGGGCATAGTACCCTGCTCCAGCAGTAGAGTGCAATACTGCTCTGCATCGCCCATGGCGGTTAGGAGGCGGCGCAGGGCGGCCTGAGCTTGTACATCTAGACCCATGCCGCAACTGTGGTTGTCGAAGGCTTAGTATAAGAGTCTTAATTCTAGCCTGCTCATCCTCTGTGAGGTACTTGTTTGTTGGCATTCTGCCTTCCTTCTCTTTCGTAACGCAAAACCAGAGGTCAGACACATGCTATCTGATCCCTGGTCTATGCCTCTACATAGAGTATCCAGTGTAACAGCCTAGCTGAACTGGGCCGACTCTGTGGAGCCTGCAAGGGCTGCGGCGGAGGCCAGATCCGGGCTGACGCTGAGGAGCACTTCGTCGAAATACCCAGCGCCTATTTCTGCCTGGTGCTTGGTTGCCGTGTAACCGTCCTTCTCCCTGGCAAATTCCTGCGCCTGTATCTTCACGTAGGCTGACATGCCCTCTGTGCGCTACTCTTTAGCCAGTTCAAAGGCATTCAGGTTGATCATGTGCCGGCTGGTAAGGGTTATGAATTGGAACTTGCACCCTACCTTGCCAAGTTCCAGGATGAACTTGGCAAGGGTCTTGTCATCAAGTGCGCTCTTCCAGTTGAACTAGGGCGAGCAGTTGTAGGCCAACATCATGTTTGGGTAAGGGGCGTGGATTGCCTCTGCGAAGGCAATGGCTTCGTCTATGTCCGGGTCGGAGGTCTCACACCACGGTAGATCCGCGGATGGCGCGTACTCCGGCCCCCTGACAAAGGTGGCATCGAACCCGTCTCTTATCACGTAGTACCCTTCGGGCGTCTGCTCTCCGGTCACAAACGCCTTGTCCCAATCATCTATATTGCTGGTGAGTAGAGTAGCCGCGCGTGCATCTGTCCTAGCACATAGCAC
>JASLXI010000244.1 GCA_030740415.1 Dehalococcoidia bacterium | reverse complement strand
ATTTACAAGGCATTAGGGGAGATTGAAGCCGTGGGCCAAGAGGGGCGCTGGGTTGGAGACAGTCTGTTTACTCCTCCGATGCTTATCAGGAGTTTGACCGTAGCGTCCAAAGGTTGAATTTATGGCTATAGAATGGCAGAAAAGCTTGGGGGAGTTGGCTGCTATGACAAAGGCGGTGTCTGCAGCCCGCATTCTCGCCCTTTCTGACCTGTCACACAGTGATGTTGGAGCTTTCCGAGAGGTGTGGGGGGGGTTGCTGAACGAACGACGCAGGCGCATCGTTGACAGGATGGTGGAGCTGGCCGAAGACGATGTAGAGCTAAGCTTTGATACCGTTTTCCTTATTTGCCTGGATGACAGCGACAGAGTGGTGCGTCTTAAAGCAATTGAAGGGTTGGCCGAGAGCAGTGAGCCCTTCTTTATTGAGCCTCTTTTGCGTTTATTGCGCTATGATTCAGATACCAGTGTCAGGGCAGAGGCGGCCGTAGCACTTGGGAAGTTCAGCATGCTGGTGGAGCTAAAAAAGCTGCGGCCCAGCTATGGTGAAAGGCTGCAGGTGGTGTTGCTGGATGTGCTGGGAGATGATAACTTGCCTGACGAGATCAGACGGCGAGTAGTCGAGGCGATTGCTCCCATGTGTAACCAGAGGGTGACTGAACTTATTGAAGAAACTTACGCAAACCAGCACTTGGATATGAGGACGAGTGCGCTTTATGCCATGGGCCGGAACTGCGACACTCGTTGGATACCGGTACTAGTGAGGGAACTGACCAGCTCGTCAGTCGAAATACGATATGAGGCAGCCACGGCCCTTGGAGAGCTGAGTGATGGCGACGGAGTGCCTTATTTGGCGCCTTTGGTTCGCGATGATGATGCACAAGTGCAAGAGGCGGCTATTACCGCCCTGGGTAAAATTGGCACAAATGCGGCGAAACTGGTGTTGAAGGCTATGGCGAAAGAAACTGATGACCGCCTTCGGGACGTTGCCTTGGATGCCTTGCGTGAGGCAGAGGCGGCCGATGACCTGTCAATCCCTTATGAGTGAGCGTTGTCACCCCTGCGGCGAGTAGAGCGCCCGGTATCAGCCGGGGGAGTGGTCTGCCGCGGGTCCTCTCTTGCGACTCATGTGGTCCTGTGCGGACGGTTGGAGCCTCCCCTGTGGTGTCTCCCTAAAGGCACGCCAGACCCCGGAGAAACCATAGAATCGGCAGCCATCCGTGAAGTACATGAAGAGACAGGACTTAAGGTGGAAGCTGGCCCCAGGCTGGGCTTCATTCGCTACTGGTTTGCCGCCGGAGACATACTTTTCCACAAGACAGTGCACTTCTTCCTGATGATCCCTGTGGAGGGTTCCTTGGAGGACCACGATGACGAGTTTGATATAGTGCGGTGGTTTCATGTCAAGGAGGCGTATACCTTACTCAGCTACCGGAACGAAGTGGAAATAGTGCGCAGGGCGATGGGCCTGACCTCCGGTAATGTGCAGAAATGCTAACACGGGTAAGAGTCAGGTTGATGGCGAAACAGATGAAAGATGCCGCTCAGGACTATGCTTGGGGACAGGACAGGGAGCTTTGTGAGCTTGAGGCCACTATGCCCATCTCAATCCCTTTCAAAGACTATGAACGGTTGTTTGCCATGGAGCTACGTCAGGAACCCAAAGGCTGCTTGCGCTTTCGTATAGAAACGAGCAATGGGGAACACATCGGCAACTGCATGTGCTACCAGATGGATGAAGGGAAAGGTGAAGCTGAGATTGGCATACTCATTGGCAACCGTGCTTATTGGGATGATGGGTATGGCGTTGAAGCCATAGAACTGCTACTGGAGCAGGTGTTTACCACTACCTCTTTGTGCAGGATGTATCTGCATACTTTGACCTCGAACCACCGTGCCCAGAGATGCTTTGCTAAGTGCGGCTTCATGTCGTGTAAGGAAGAGCCAAGGTGGGGCCGTCGCTTTTTGGTGATGGAATTGGATCGGAACAAGTGGCAGGAAAGATACAAAAAAGACCCCCCTTCCTAGCGGGAAAGGGGGTCTGTCCAACTCGCTGGGGACTAAAAGGACGGTCCCAGTTCCCGTTCCCGGTTCTTGCCAATCGTCTTCGGAACCACATCCACTAGGTCTTCAACTGTCCAACTGCCTTCCTTGAAGAGTGC
>JASLXI010000243.1 GCA_030740415.1 Dehalococcoidia bacterium | reverse complement strand
CTTCTTGGACCCGTCTTCAAACCCGATCTCCAACTGGCCAGAGAGAACAACGACGAACTGCCGCTGGGGCGCTGGATGCCAGTCCTGCAAGACTCCAGGTTGTCGCGAGCCGAACCGTAGCTGATTGACAGTAATCCCTTCTGTCCAGCTTGGTATCTTTTCCAAGTCTATCTCTTCCCAACGAGCTATTGCATCGTCATCCGCGTACATTCGATATGTGCCCATCTTTCCTCCTAGCCTTCGTGATAACGGCTCAGGTTCTTCTACTAAAGATTCCTTGATCCGCCAGCAACGACCTGAACGTTGTGAGTAGTGTGAGTGACAATGTGGGGCTGAGGTTCAACTAATCCCCCCGTGAGACTCCTAGCCTCCCCACCCCCCCTCCCCCCCCATTATAACCCGTCAGGGGTATGCTGTAGAGCAGGGGTGGTTGTGTGAGGCGTGGGAGATCTTTTCGTCCCTAAAGGAGTGGAGCAGGTAATGGGGATCGAACCCACGAAAACTTGCTTGGGAACGAAGTGGTCGGTTATCCTTAGGCGTAGGCCTGGGTCATTCTCTGAAGATATTTATGCCTAATCTGGCAATTCGTATAAACCGATGGCATTGGGCCTTGTAGAACAAATTGTAGGACTGCCGCTCAAGGGATTTCAGTGTCCTCAAAGTCTATCACATCTTGCCTATGGCCCGAACCAACCCTGATGCTAGAGCAAGGCAAATGACCACCAGCATCACCGATTGCTCGATGTAATTAGAGAAATGCAATGACCTGTCCACCTAAGGCCGAGAGCACGACCACCAGCCAGGGGGGCCACTTCCACAAAGCCAGAAGAGCAAAGGCCGCCAGTGCTAGCCCGAAATCCCCACGCGTGTGAACTGCACTGGTCCACACAGGGTTATATAGTGCTGCCAAGAGGAGCCCCACCACTGCTGCGCTGATTCCGCGGGATGCTCCCCTGAAACCGCTTTGGCCCCGTAGAAGATCCCAAAATGGCATTGTTCCGATAACCAGTAGGAACGAAGGAAGGAAAATGGCGGCCAACGTAAAGATTCCTCCCAACCACGCGTTTTGATTGCCGTAAAGCATCGTGCCTAGATATGCCGAGAAAGTGAACAATGGACCTGGCACAGCTTGGGCCGCTCCATAGCCCGTTATGAACTCCTCGTTACCCACCCATCCTGGGGGCACGACCTGCGCTTGAAGAAGGGGCAACACTACGTGGCCGCCGCCGAACACCAGGGAGCCAGACCGATAGAAGCTATCAAACACCAGTAGGTGTTCATTGGACACCACTTGCCTCAACACTGGCAATCCCACCAGGAGTATACCGAAGAGAGCAAGGCAGAAAACTGCTACCACACGGCCAACAGGGAACGGCTCCGCTGGCTCAGGGTCGGTCTGATTCTCCGGCAACAGCCGCCACCCTATTATCCCGGCGACACCAATGGTAGCCACCTGCCCAATGGCTGTTGGCCAGATCAGCAATGCAATGGCGGCCGCTATGGCCATAGTGGCTCGCGGGCGGTCCGGGCACAAGTTTCCGGCCATGCCCCAGACGGCAAGAGCCACAACCGCCACCGCAGCTGTCTTCAGACCTCGCAGCCAGCCAGTGTCGGCAACGTCTCCAATCGCCGTGACTCCGTAGGCGAACAGAATGAGCGCGGCGGCAGATGGAAGCGTGAACCCCATCCAGGCAGCCAGGCCACCGAGGAGCCCGGCCCGCCTGATGCCCAGGGCAATTCCCACCTGGCTGCTTGCCGGGCCGGGGAGGAACTGACACAGAGCAACAAGGTCGGCGTAAGTATGTTCGTTCAGCCATTTCCGTCGCTCCACGAACTCATGACGAAAATAGCCTAGATGCGCGACCGGCCCACCAAAGGAAGTTAGCCCAAGGCGGATGAACGCTATCAAGACCTCTAGGAACGATCCACGCGAGAATTGTAGCTGCATGGGTTGGCCTTTCGGTAACTCTCCCGTATAGGGCTTGCTATTGCGTTATGCAGCTCAGGATACCATAACGCGGCTATTGATTGGGCAGCCGCGATGACTACTGTGGCGACCGAGCAGAAGATTACAGGGTATAAAAATAGCCAACACCATCGTGATACACGTCTCACTCTTAATGCCACCACCATAAGTACTGTTAGTACCAGAAGCAGCGGTATGGACTTCAGCTTCGT
>JASLXI010000242.1 GCA_030740415.1 Dehalococcoidia bacterium | reverse complement strand
CCAATACTGGCATCGGTTCCCCTGCAGCTACTTGCCTATTACATAGCCACACGGCGAGGGTGCGATGTTGACCAGCCCAGAAACCTGGCGAAAACCGTCACCGTAGAGTAATGGCGGCCATGTTCTCTGGAATCTTCCAGCTTTGCCTGACTGGAAAGAGAATCTGATGTTATACAGCCTGAGCGAAAAGCTAGTTATCGGGATCACGTCCCGCGCGCTGTTTGACCTTGACGAAGCCCATCGTGTGTACTCCGAGCAGGGACTGGAGGCATACCGTGCCTATCAGATCCAGCGCGAGGCGGAAACCCTCGGCCCGGGAACTGGATTGCCCTTAGTGAGATCCTTACTTAGAATCAACGATCTGGGGAAAGGACGCCTTGTTGAAGTAATCCTAATCTCACGTAACGACGCGGATTCGGGTATGCGTATCATGAACTCGGTAGAAGACCATGGTCTCGACATCACGCGCTTCGCATTCACCGACGGTCCCACCGCACATCGTTACCTCAAGCCCTTCTACTGTGATCTGTTCCTGTCGGCCCAGGCAGAGGATGTCCAAAACGCCTTGGACGCTGGCTTTCCCGCCGCGCTGGTGTATCCTCCCCCAAGTCCCCTACCCGACGAGAGTGGCCAAGTCCGAATAGCATTCGACGGGGACGCTGTGCTATTCGACGAGCAGTCCGAGCGCATATTTCAAGAGCAGGGAATGGAAGAGTTCAAGAGGCATGAGGCAGAACTTGAAGAAACCCCATTGAATCCAGGACCCTTCATGGATTTCCTTGAAGCAATCAGCAATATCCAAAGGGCATTCTCCGATTCAGACAACCCAATTCGGATCACACTAGTGACGTCCCGTGACGCCCCCGCACACAAGCGCCCGATAAAAACCCTGAGAGCTTGGGGCATCAGATTGGATGAGTGTTTCTTCCTAGGCGGTATTGAGAAAGGGCCAATACTCCATGCACTGCGCCCCCATATCTACTTTGATGACCAGCGCTTTCACCTGGAGTCGAGCGCTAAGAACACACCATCGGCCCAAGTGCTCTCAGACCTGGAACCACGTGGATAAAGACCCATACCAGCATTGGAGGATCTCAAAACCCAAAAAAGCATCCAATACACCCCACTACCCTTCTTGGAGGATGCAAAAAGGGAACCTGCTACAATAATGGGAACACATCCAAGCCCTCTCCATTACAGGTGAAGCCTAAGCCATGACCATAGTCCAGGACGTCAAAAGTCGAGCAGAAATAGTCGAGGTAATTTCGGATTACGCCGCCCTTCAGAAGGCAGGACGTAACTTCAAGGCCAATTGCCCCTTTCACACGGAAAAAACCCCCTCCCTCATCGTATTCCCCGAGCGCCAGACATGGCGCTGTTTTGGGGCTTGCGCCACCGGAGGCGACGTCATCTCCTTTGTGATGAAGGCGGAGAACCAGGACTTCAGCCAGGCCCTGACCGCCCTAGCCCAGCGCACGGGAGTAACCCTACCATCCAGGGAGGCCAGAGGCAACCAAGATGGCCTGTATCGCGTGAATCAAGAAGCCGTGTACTACTTCCAGAAGGTACTGGACTCCCCAGAGGGGGGCAGGGCCAGAGACTACGTTCAGCAAAGGGGTATAGACCAGGAGACATTGGGAAAATTCCAGCTGGGACTCAGCCCCGGCGGCAGAGAGGCGCTCCTTCGGCACCTGCTGGAACATGGGTACGCAGAGGAAGAGGTTCTTTCTGCTGGACTGGCCACCATGGGTGAAAGAGGAGAAATAAGAGACCTCTTCTACCGACGGCTCATTTTCCCAATCCTGGACGCCCACGGACGGGTGGTTGGCTTTGGAGGCAGGGCCCTGGACGACTCCAACCCCAAATACCTTAACACCCCCCGTACCCCCATATTTGATAAGAGCAGCATCCTCTATGGGTTGTCCCTGGCAAAGGAGCCAATAAGCAGCGCCGGTGCCGCGGTCATAGTAGAGGGCTACATGGACGTCATCGCCGCACATCAACACGGGTTTCAGAACGTGGTGGCTTCTATGGGCACCGCGTTGACCGAGCAGCAGGTCTCCACTCTGAAAGCCCAGGCCTTTCATGAAGAATCACCATGAGACAAAACAACAACCCAGCGGAGCAGCAGCTAGGGAAGCTGTGGCCAATGTTGGGCCGAGAAAACATCTCTTGCATGGAAGATCCAACGACAAACAAAAACAATTGAGTTC
>JASLXI010000241.1 GCA_030740415.1 Dehalococcoidia bacterium | reverse complement strand
AGGATGTTCATAAGGCCGCGCACTTCTTCATCGGGGCGTTCCCAGTTCTCTGTGGAGAAAGCGTACAGGGTCAAATGCTTGACTCCAAAGCTGGTGGACTCCTCTATGACACGTCGGATGTTTTCAGTACCAGCCCTGTGGCCTGCCAGACGTGGAAGCTTCCTCTTTTCTGCCCATCGCCCATTGCCATCCATGATGATAGCCACATGGGCTGGAATAGGCCAAATCTCCGGCTTATTTTCCACGGATGCTTCTTCTTTCACCTTCATAACTTAATCCAGCCTTACAGGCCATCGTGTGAGAGAGTCAAAACGGAGCCTAGACCTCCATCACCTCTTTCTCTTTATCCGCTCCCAGCACATCCATTTCTCCGACATACTGGTCGGTCATTTTTTGGAGCTGTTCCTGGGCCCGCTTACTTTCATCCTGGGATATATCTTTGCTCTTTTCCATGGCCCTAAACTGTTCTAGGATATCTCGCCTGATGTTCCTCACCTCCACCCGTCCATCTTCTACCTTCTTGTGTACCAGCCGCACTAACTCTTTGCGGCGGTCTTCCGTCAACTGAGGAATAGCCAGGCGCAGCACGTTCCCGTCACTTGTAGGATTCAGTCCAGACCCAAACTTTAGGATGGCCTTCTCCATTGCTGGCAGGCTCTGCCGGTCCCAGGGTTGCACCACCAGCATTCGTGCCTCGGCCACAGTAATAGAGGCTAGTTGGTTCAGTGGTGTAGACGTTCCGTAATAATCTACAATTACATTCTCTATCAGAGCAGGGTTTGCCCTCCCGGTCCTGACTGTCCCCAACTCTTTTTTCAGGGCGTCTACCGATCTCCTCTTTCTCTTGCTCCCGTCCTCAAAGACCTCATTTACGGTGGCCATCTATTACTCCATATGTAAGATATCCCGTTGATGGTCTCACCCTATATCATGGTAACAGGGATTCCTCGAAAAAGCATAGAGAATAGATACTTAGATGAGTACGAACCGAGGGTGAACGCGGGGAATCACCGATTTATAGAATGGGAGAGTACGGCATCGATTATCCCTTGTGTAGAGCTGTGCTATTGTTCGCAAACCCTTGTCCACCACTCATCTAAATCTCAATGGGCCTTCAAGATACGGATTTGGGGCCAGCACAGCAGCTTTTTCTCTCTTGAGCCCACAACCCCGGTTTGAGTGAATCCAACGTATACTAAAGGTTAGTCTTCAGAGTCCAGTTACTCCCCAAGCGCGAATCTCTCAAACCGCCTCACGCGAATATTCTCTCCCACCTGGGCCACCGTATCGTTAACCAGGTCCCGGATGGTCTTCGCTGGGTCTCTAATGAATGGCTGTTCCATTAAGCAGGCTTCTTCGAGATTAACGGTGTCCTCGGTTGGAACGGCCTCGCTATCGAGATAGAGTGGTGCCATGGCTGCCACCTGCATGGCCAGGTCATGGGCAAGCTCCTTGAAACCAGGGGTCCGGGCCACAAAATCAGTCTCACAATTCACTTCCACTATGGCTCCAACACGATTACCCGTATGAATGTAGCAGTCCACCAACCCCTCCAGGGTTTCTCTGTCGGACTTCTTGGCGGCTATGGTAAGGCCTCTCTGCCGCAACAACTCCACCGCCTTTACCATATCTCCGCCAGCCTCTTCCAGGGCATTCTTGCAGTCCATCACCCCGGCACTGGTCTGCTCCCTCAGAGCTTTGATGGCTTCTAGCGATACCTCGGCCATCTCCTACATAGCCTCTTGTGCAGGCTCGTCGGCGTCCACCAGGTCTTCAGTCGAGGCAGCCTCCGCGACCATTTCCCCACCCAACTCTGCATCTGCCTCTATCTCCGCCACGGCCTCCGCTTCCAGTGCCAACTTTTCCTGCTCTTGCGCGGCGTTCGCTATTTCCGCGCGCCTGTGCAGTCCTTCCACCACAGCATCGGCCATGCGGGTTGTCACCAGATTAATGGAACGGATTGCATCGTCGTTTGCAGCAATGGGGTAGTCTACTAGGTCGGGATCGTCGTCCGTATCCACCAGAGCGACTATTGGGATACCCATCCGACGACCTTCGGCCACAGCAATTTTCTCTCTGCCTATATCCACCACAAACAAGGCTCCGGGCAGCCTGGTCATCTCTTTGACTCCTCCGAAATTCCTGTTCAACCTCTGGACTTCCTCTTCGAGCTTCAGCGCCTCCTTCTTCATGAGTAGGCCAAAAGCACCTCGTTCCTTG
>JASLXI010000240.1 GCA_030740415.1 Dehalococcoidia bacterium | reverse complement strand
ACGCGAGTCGCTTGTACATTATCGCCTGCTTCGCATGGATAAGTCACCTCATATTTTCCGGCTTCTTGGGGCTATAGCTGCACGGCTGCCCATCAATCACCACCTAACCCTGCAGTTAAGCCAATAGGACTAACTCCTCCCGATAAGTATTCAGGATAGCGTCGGCATCCTGAATATCCAGCATCATCATTCCCTTTGCCTCGAAACTGACTTTGATTTGATACGCTTCATGACCATTGCGATGGCTGTACGGCGTTCCTTGAACAGCAAACGGAGCATCTCACGAAAGCGGCGATTCCGCACATAGAATGTCAGGTACGCTACAGACTGAAGGCGCTCCAACTCCCTCCGGGGCAGCCCTTCCATTTCTAAGGAGTTCCCAAGCTGTTTGTTGAAGTCCTTCCAGCCCGCTGATATCATGCGATAGCCTCCCTCCCCCTTCTTGGCCAACTCGTACACCTTGGTGCCTGGGTAGGGCACCATGATGCCGAAGGCCACCCGGTCCGTGTTAAGGCTGGCCGCGAAGTCGATTGTCTGCTGGGCCGTCTCCCGCGTCTCGTTGGGGTGGCCCAGAATGAAGAAGGCCCCATGTCTCAGTCCGGTTTGCCTGGCCAGGGACACCGCCCTTTCGGCCTGCTCTCGGGTTATGCCCTTGCCTGTGGCCTTCAGTATTTCCGTGCTGCCAGACTCCACACCGAAGGCCAGGAAGTGGCAGCCAGCCTGCTTCATCTTGCAGAATAACTCCAGGTCGGCCATGTTCACCCTGGTCTCCGCGCTCCAGCGCATGCGTTCCGGGAGACCCCGCTCGATTATCAGGTCCATAAGCTCCATGGCATACCTGCGATCCACGGCGAATGTCTCGTCGAAGAAGTCTATAAAATCACCCTCTAACTCCTCCACGTCCCGGACAATCTCTAAGAGCACGCTCCGGGCGCTCCTCTTCCTGACCCGCCCCCCCATTAGCCTCATGCAGAAGTTGCACTGGTACGGGCAGCCGCGGGCGGTCATCACCGGGTACTTGCGCGACCTGGGAAAGAGTTGCCAGGCGGGTAATGGCAGCGCATCGATGTCCTCCAGGAAAGTCGGAGAGGGTCCGGCAACTATCGTCCCGTCCCGCCGGTAGCTGACCCCGGCTATTCCCCCTGAGCCACCCCCCGCTTCCATCTGCCGGACTATTTCGTGGAGGGCTATTTCCCCTTCACCCGACACAACGATGTCGAAGGCATCATTCTCCTTCAGAGTCTCCACGGGCAGCGCCGTGGCGTGGGGCCCCCCCAGTACTGTGGTGCAGGACGGCAGAACCTTCTTGGCCATCCTCGCTATGTGGGAAGCATCGTTGATGGCGTGGGTGAAGGCTGTCATGCCGACGAGGTCCGGCCCAACTGCTGCAAGGCGGCGGGCTACCTCATCAGATGAAATGCCTTCCATCCTGGCATCGATTACCTCGCACACCACCCGTTTCGACAGCAAGTACGCTGCCAAATAGCCCAAGCCCAGGTGGGGAAAGTCTGGCCTGTCATGTCTCTCCGTATACTTTTCAGGGGGTGGGTTGATAAGGAGTACTTTCACGCCTCGATCTCACGATAGTAGTCCAGAGTACGCTTGATGCCCTCCTTCACCGGGATCTTCCACTCCCAGCCCAAGCCACGGAGGCGCTGGTTGTCTACCACGATGTTGCCCATGTCGATGCGTCTATGATAGTCAGGGGCCTCCACGTAGGAGATTTGCGTCCCCGTCAACTCGGCCAGCCACCGCCCAATGTCATAGAACCATGTAGTCACACCGGTCCCGATGAAGTAGCATTGACCCGGCCGACCCTTCTCCATGACAGCTTCCGCGGCGGTCACTGCATCGGATACGTACAGATAATCGCGGAAGAACTTGCCTTGGTTGTAGATGGGCACAGGTTCACGCTTGTATGCCCGATAAATCAGATTGTTCAAAGCCGCCTTTTTGGGGTTGTTGTATTGCTCCCTGGATCCGAAGGTATTTGTCAGTCGCATGACCACCGTGTCCATGTTGTACACGTTGTGGTATATATGGCAGTAATGCTCACTGGCCAAACGGTCAGCGGCATAGATGTTCAGAGGCCAGCAGGGAGTCTCCTCGTTTACTGGTAGACTCTCCGGCCTGCCTGTCACCCAGAAGGTGCTGCCCAAGATAAACCTGCACGGCTTCTTCAGTTCTCGCATCGCTTCCAGTATGGACAGGGTAGACTTGGAGTTTA
>JASLXI010000023.1 GCA_030740415.1 Dehalococcoidia bacterium | reverse complement strand
TCTGCCCCCGAGTCGTATAGAGCCTGGTCCCTCTGGCTGCGTTCTATGGTGGAGCCAAAGGTGCTCCCGATCACGCCCAAGGCCGTAGTCAGCATGAGCAATACCACCAGTGCTCCAGGCATAATGGGGTCTCTGGAAACGCGTCTCAGTCCCTGGACTAGCCAGACAGGCCCCACGGACTCCATGATTCTTGCCACCAGGGACACGGCCAGGGGGAAAAATCGCATAACCAGAAGGCCAAGGGCCAGCAGCCCCAACAGAGGACCTAGCAAGAGCGAGATATCGACTTCAAGGTCACCGGTTCCCAGGGACCGCACCAGAAACGAACCGCGTGTTTGGATCTGCCACCATATCAGCCCTATCAACGCCAGTGCCAGGATGTCCAGATAGCTTCGATGGATAAAGGGCGCTCTTGGTGGTCTGGCACTCGCCTGGCGGAACTCGACCATTCCCTGCCGGGAGGCCATCAATGTGGAGACGGTAAGCACACCCACGGCCAAAAGTGCCCCTCCTGCTCCGAGAAGGAAGGCCTGGGGAGAAAGAGGCACCGGGACCGAGCCACTGCCTACATCCATCTCCACGAAGACCCTTCCCAATATCCTTGAGATGCTTACGGCCAGGATGGGGCCCAGCACCACGGCCGGGGTCGCGAGCAGTAGCCCCTCTACGAGGGCGAGTAGACCCATCTGTGGGGTGGTGATCCCCCTGCTCTTTAGTATGGATGTCTCTGAGGAACGTGACTTGACCACCAGACTCGATACCAGGGCCAAATAGTAGATGAGGATGCCAGTAGTCAGAGAAATCATCAGGTAGAGGGGAATGCGAGCCAGGAGTATTTGTTCCTGATAGGGGGTCAGTAGATTGTCCAGTTCGATAGTGGTGCTGGCGTTCTGAAGATTGCGACGTACGTCGTTTTCAACCTGCAGGATGGTGTCCTGAATGGGACCCACGTCTCCAGCCCGTATTTCGGGCCGATTCAGATAGAAGAACCATTTGACATCGGTATAGGACCCGGAGTAGCTCTGGCCCACGTATTGCAGGATGGCATCCTCCGTGGTAAACAGGGGCACTATGGCTACCTGGTCCTCTGTGTGACTGAAGGTGCGGCCGACGCCGTACCAGAACTCATTGCTCGGGTCAACGCGCTGGAAAAGTCCGACTATTCTCACTTTAATCGACGTCTCAGACACCCCACCCACCGCTAGCAATATCTCCATTTCATCGTCCGCGCCGAGCTGGAGGAGTTCACTTCCAGTGACATCTATAGCTACTTCAAGGGGGTCATCCAGGGAAACGGGTCCTTCAGAGTAGGGCCAGCGCCCCTGCACTATCTCGGCACGATCTGGAAAGAGGCCCGTCATGTGGCTAATCTTGCCTCTGGGGCGCACCGCATCAGGTTGCTCCAACTGAGGGCGGCCCTCGAAGAAGAAGGGCAGGGTCTGGAACAGCAGTGCCTGGTCTTTGAGGTATGGTTGAAAAGGAGTTCTTACATGCTGGTCAACAATAGCCAGCCCATTCCGATATATGGAGTCCTGTTCAGCAACCAGAGAAAAGTCTTCCAGACCGTTGTACGTTCTTATGGTGAAATTGGCCTGTTCAGGGGTGGCCTGGTCCAGAGTACGGCGCAGGGCCGCCTCTTCCAATAGGTCGGAAAAGATAACGCCGCTGGACATCAAGGACACCGCTAGGATCATTCCCAGGAAGAGGACTATTTCCAATCTCCAGTTGGAGATTGTTCTTCGCAGGGCTATGACGTAGGCCAGTTGTAGGATGGACATATTTGTCTACTCTCTACTAATTTCCCACCCTAAGAATATCGGTCGGATTTAGTCTGCGGGCCGAGAACATGGTTACCAGGCTTGCTATAGCCAGGGCTGCCGCCAGATCCAGGTACACGAAAGCTATAAGGCCACCGTGGGTGGTCAATATCATGGGAGGGACAGCTGGTGTTCCAGTAATGGTTATGCCCAAGAAGCCCAGGACCCAATCGCTGAGCCAGAGGCCCAGGATGCTGCCTACGGCTATCCCGATGACCGCCACCAGAAATCGCTCCAATACCAGGGACAGGAGAACCTCGACGCTGGAAAAACCCAGAGCTTTGCTGATGGTTAAGTCTATGCGGCTTGTCTGGACCGATACTGCAGAGTAGGTGCCCAGGGCGACAGCTATTGCCATTGTCAACACGGACATGCTTAGAATAGTGAGGCCGTTCCAGCCGCCGCCTGCCAGGGGATTGCGTTGGGCCAGTTCCACCACGGCGTTCCTGTCCTGCACCGAGGTGACGCCAGGCAGCCTTTCAATGGAGAGAATGGCACTGCTGCGCAAGACTGTGTCGTTTAGGGAAACCCAAACTTCCTTGGGTGGACTGAGCGTGCCGGAGTCGGGCATGCGGCTGATGTAACCCCTATAGGCATCCGTGTTTACCAGCAGGAACGGCCTGGAAGGTAGGTTAATAGAGGGAAAGTAGTCGGTCAGGTTTCTTACTACCACAGGCACTAAGTGGTCCCCAGACTTGATGTGCGGCCTCTGTCCCATTTGGAAGGTGGGGCCACCGATCGCGGGCAGGGGTAAGGGGCCTGCGGGAATCAGTATGCCTCGCGGGGCGTTATCCAGCACGTCTCGCCATGAGAAGTTAAGGCCCAAAACACCGCTACGGGCTGCCTTTTGTGAGAGTTCCACCCTGTCTGCTGACGAGTCAACGTTAGGAATGCTAATCCATGTATTGGGACCTGTGGGGTCTTCGAAGCCCTCGACAACCGTACCATCCAAGGGACCGGAGGGTCCCTTAGCTGTCATGTCATCAAGGCTGAAGCTCCCCGGCTGCAAGCCGCCCAGGGAACCCCCATATCGTCCACTCATATAGATGGATACCACGCTAAAGGGCAGCTCGATTCCCGCATGTTCCAAAGGGAGCACTGCTTCCAAGTATGTCCAGTCCTGGCCAGATTGGGTGTAAGGAAGCGTGCCCAGAGACAGGCTGTGGTATCTTCCGGAGGCGTCTGTGACTCGCGCCCAGATATTTGGGATTTGGTTGAGCAGTCCTTGATTGAGTTCGTTCACCCTTATCCAAATGCCGACGCTTTCGGCGTCCGTTGGAAGAGCTATGCTCGGAGACTCTTCATCGATCTGTCTCAAGGGCGCCAAGAGATCGGTCAGACTCACGCCAGCGAAGTCATCCCTGAACCAGGTGGTATCTGACAGGGTGTCTGGGTCTACTCCTATTATTGTGCCTAGGTCACGTTCTATTGAACTAACAGACCTGACACCGGGCAAAGAGGCCATCTCTGCCTGAACTGAGTCCGAAAGCGAGGGGCCTCTGACCACTAGGTCTCCACCTATTCTGAAGAGAGTCTGCTCCTGTTGGCTCCTCGATAAGGTCGACTGAAACGTGGCTCCGAACACGCCTAGGGCGGCAACCATCATCACGATTATTACCAGAGAGCCATGAGGCAGAGGGTCCCGGGACATTCGCGTGAGCGCAAGGGATACCCATGCCGTGGCCGCAAGTTTACCTGCCCAGGCCAGGGCTTTCATCAGCAATGGCAGAAGCCTTGGTATCATGAAGGCCGCTGCCAGCAATACCAGCACCGGGCCCAGCAGCATACTGAGGTCGACTTCCTTCAGTGCGCTTCCCGACAGCTCTCTCTGGATGAACCCTCCTTGGTCCTCAATCTGCCACCAGATGAGTCCCACCGCAGCGAGTACCAGAATATCGACGTAGTACCTGTGCAAGAGAGGTACCGTAGGCGGCCTGGCCCGTATTCTGAGAAACTCCACCATTCCGAGGCGGGCCAAGCCCATTCCGGAAGCGGCCAGCACCCCCAGGCTTGACAGACCGCCGATAGCGCCGATAAGGAACACGTTTACCGTAAGTTCAACGGGCAGAGAGCCGCCCTCTCCTGCGGGATTTATAGTCCTTGCCAGCAGGAATCGCACAATCCCCAGGGCCAGAACGGGTCCCAAGAATAAGGAAATAAGCACCACAACGCCTTCACCCAGGGCAAATAGGCCGCTCACCTGGAGCATGCTGGCCCCCCTGCTTCTCAGGATGTTGGCCGCGTCGCTTTGGGTGCGAGCGAGCAGTCCTAGCACAAGGACAAGGAAATAGAGAATGACCACCACCACGAGAGAAAGGAAGAGGAAGAGGGGTACTCTGGCCAGCGTTAATTCTCGCTGGTAATCCGTGATAGTTTTCTCCAGGGTACTGAGGACCATGGAGCGGGGGTACAGGTTGTTCAGGGTTTTCTCAAGTCCGACAACGGCCTCTTTAGTTGACTTGGCCGTATCGGCGGTAATCAGTCCGGTATCTAGGAACAGGAACCACCAATAGTCTCCCAGAAGAGAGGAGTATCTGTCTCCCAGACCGTTGAAGAATGTTTCCTCCGACAAGTAAATTGGGGCAATGGTCCAGGGGTCTGCATCCTGGGCACTGAAGTAGTAGCCAACCCAAGTCAGCCAGTACTCTTCTGAAGGGTCTATAGGCTCCACTAGGCCGACCAGCGTGAATTCGACCCTCTCTGAGGGGTCGGTGCTGAAAGGTACCATGTATACCTGATCGCCCACCTCCCATCCCATGTCGGACGCCGTCTGTCTTCCCACGACCATCTCCATATTTACGCCAGAATCGTGGAAAACGGGGTCGGCCACAGCCCAGCGGCCTTCCACAATCTGCACGTGCTTCTCGAAGTTGGTGAGGAAGAAGGGCTGACCCCTGGGACCCCCTCGGCTGGGAGGTGGTCCGTCAGGGGTCATCACGAGCGGTAGATTGCCCTGAGCGCGGCCTGAGCGATGGGTAGTCTTTATCATGTAGCCAAGGCGATCATCTAAGATCTCCTCCACGGTAACCCGTAGGCCTTGGTAGTCGGCCTGCCCTAGAGGCCTGTTTTGTATCATCACCTGTGCATTTAGTCCCGCGGGATAGGCTAAAGCCAGGGTGTGACGCAGCCCGCCTTCGGCCAGGGTTTTGGAATAGATGGCTCCAACGGCCATTAGAGTGACGGCGGTCAATATACCAAAGGAGGTGACCGACAGGAGTACCCAAGAGGAACGGAGACGCTTTGGAAGTAGCCAGACTATGACCCTGATCCAGGCCATATTCTTACGCCAATAGCCCATCTGGCCACGTAGATTTACCCATGTCATGACCTGGATGCCCACAACCTAAGGAGATAATCAAGACCCGACACTCCCTTCTCACCCCGAATTCGCTAAGGCTGGCTTGTGCATCGGTGTACGCGTGAGGTATCTTGCTACCTGTCAGTGTATCCGGGGAGTATAACAGAAAGCCCAGAATGGAAGAAGCTGGCCTTGCTCTATGGGAACGAGAGCATCGTCCACGCGAGTCACAGAAATAGCCTAGAATGTGTGAATGGCATCAGCGTAATAGTAGGCATATAATGGGTCTGGATGTCTGTCTACCGCGGCGTAAGAAGTCTTTGGACTCACATCTTGCTACTGTGGACAATGATTTAGCTCATGACTCGAGATGACCAATTTTTTGAAGCCGATCCCATCACTGTCTATGGGCAAGTGTGCCGAGGAGTGTTCTTTGTGGAGCTTGTGAAACGGTTCTTTAAGTTGGTAGAAGCAGACCCTGTATTGCGGCCCATCTATCCTCAGGACCTAGAGCCGGGCAAAGCTCACCTGGCCTGCTTTTGGGCCCAGTACTGGGATGGACCGGCGCAATACATGCTGGAGCGAGGCCATCCAAGGCCCCGCCCGCGCCACATACCCTTTCCTGTCGGTCAGACGGAGAGGGATGCTTGAGTGGGACACATGACCTCCGCGATGGGTTCCACAGGTATTCTGGCTAATGTGGCTGTACCGATGACGGACTACGTTGAGCGTGCCGGTATGGTCATGATAAATAGCTATAATAGGTAGTCAAGGTGCAAATACTCACGATTCTATGTCCCGCCCACGACACCGAGGAGAATATAGGCCTGCCTGAGACTTATCAGGGTGTTGGGTACACCGGGTCTATGATATTTGAAGGCGATATCCCGTGCGGCGCCACGCTCCCTACAAAGCAAGCAGTCTTGCACGTCAGGATTCACCTACCAATTGCATGGGTGGAAACGGTGGAATTGGTCAGAAACTCCGCGTGATAGGTGCCACTATTGTGGCTGTTCTGGCATATGGTGTTAACGTCATCGACTGACCAACCCCCTTTTCTTTCCCGATAGACCCGCGGTCAGCCTAACCTGAAGAGGATTGAACAGGCCTCCTGTTACCAACATTAATAGGTGCCATCTATCTGAGTTTCGAGATTACTGACGCGCGGCTTCTTTTAGTTATACAGGCTTGCATGCACCTCGGGCTGCTCTTCGAATATCACGATCTCCGGAGCCCAGCCTTTTCTGAAGGAATATCTTCGAGAATTGCTCTAAACCTCAGCAGAGAAGTAGGAGATTATTCCCATGCCAAATAATACGAGACTGTCATTCCTAAGATGCTCTGGGGGCTTAAGCCTAGATACGTAGGTTTTGAACCTGGTTGATTCTAAGAGAAAAGTAGCGTAATCAGATGAAGGGAATATTGGAGATGGTGAGGAAACTCTGGACAGGCCCCAATGATTTGAGAGGATTTATCCTGATAGTGGTGCTGGGTTTGTGGGGTCCTGTCCGTACTCTACCGTATCGGCTCTAGGAGACAGCCGTGGACGGTGTGGTTGCAGTGCTCTCGCTGCCTATGTTGCGCACCTGGCTATCAAGACCTGTACCCAGAAGTCCAAACAGGGCTACTATACTTCCACCAACGGCGACTACCAAGGACGCTGCGATTACGCTCGCAGCTCCGCCCATCCCCAAGCCACCAAGGGGTTGCATGAGGGAGTGAGTCATTCCCCAGATCCCCATTACCCGACCGCGGTATTCGTTGGGGACCAGGGTGTGGAGTGTGCTCTGTGCGGTCACAGTAAATATCTGGAGGCAAATCGAGGCGAGCCATATCAGGGCCAATGCGAGACCATACCAGGGAGAGAACGCGAAGGCGATGAGCAAGCTTCCGTACGCACTCGCCCCACCGACAATCAGCCAACCCCTTCTTCGCATTCCTCCTAAGGATCCTCCGATCAGCGCGCCCATTAGCCCTCCTATGCCAGTTGCTGAAAATAGCAAAGAGATGGCCGAGCCTGAAGCTTCGCCGACGAGATTATCGGCGAAAATGGGCATCAGGGTGACGCTGGACATACCGAAGAAGGCGTTGACGAAGCTAGTGAGGATGAGAAGGCGGAAGACAGGTCGAAATATGATGTATCTGATTCCATCCTTAATATCCTGGAAGCCGCTGTTACCGATGGAACGTTCCACAGAAGGTAGATGGACTCTGAATAGCATGTAGCTGAATATTGCGTACGCCCCGGCGACGACGAATATCGCTATCGCAGCGCCCACCTGTGGAACGCCGATGAAATCGATCATGAGCCCGGCTATAATAGGGCCGAATATACGCGTCCCGGGATGGATGGTCGAATTGAGAGCCACGGCGCTCATCATGTCCCGTCGTTCTATAAGATTCGGGAAAATCGCCTGTCGAGACGGCTGGTCGAAGGCCTGAAGCCCGCCGACTAGGAATACCGTCGTCAGGACGTGCCAGACTTGGACTACCCCGGTTATTGTCAACGTGCCAAGGGCAAGATAGATTACCGCTATACTGGACGTGGTTGCCATCAGAAGACGGCGCTGGTCGACCTTGTCTGCGAAGACTCCTCCTACCAGACCAAGAGCCACCGCGGGTAGGGCTCTGGCAAGAGCAAGGAAACCGAGTTGAAGGGCGGATCCCGTCAGGTCGAACACCAACCAGGCCTGGACCACCAGGAACATTTGCATACCGGAAACAGATGTGACGAACCCAAGCCAGTAGACCCGGAAATTCCTGTGTTTTAGAGCTGTTAGAATTCCCAACCTGCTCATTAAGAAAACATCCTCGTGTATGCAGCGCACTCGATGGCTTTAGGGATTCCAAGAGTCTACCACATCCTGATTGTTGACGCAGACGGAAATCAAACCAGCCCGCGACTTTTGTTTGTACTAGCGTATGCTGGTTCCGATCAGCTTGGTGTTGAGCCGACTTCTGCCGCAGGGGCGTCAGTGGGCTTGAACGGTTGAGACCCCAGCGATCCCGATCGTGATGCTCTCACAGATAGCTGGTCGGTTAGGGCCAGAGAGATCGCGACGGATGCAACACCCTTGGTGACATTGTCTCTTGGAACCACAACGGCCACGTTGACCGTGAACGACGGCAGCGAGGCACAGAGAGCCATGCGTGGTGGTAGAGATTGTGGATACAACACCCCCTGATGTAAGGACTGTGAGAGTTGTCCCCAGACCTCCGGTGGCCATCGAATCATAAGATGCGAACCATAGATATCGAAACAATCACCCTGGATCTGGTCTCGATCAGTCCCATAGTGGTAGTTACCGGGACGAGCGATGGGCCGGACGATGCCCTGGGAAATGAGGATGGCAACACAACTGGTGACATCGATATCGTCTCGCCGGAGGATATCCAACTGACTGCCGAACGCCATGGCACGGGCGATGGACGCGCATACACTCTGACCTTCCCCGCGACCGACGGTGCGGGGAATTCATCATCCGCT
>JASLXI010000239.1 GCA_030740415.1 Dehalococcoidia bacterium | reverse complement strand
AGGCGGTTATTACGGTGCCGGCCTATTTCAACGACACCCAGCGCCAAGCCACCACCGACGCCGGCAAGATAGCAGGCTTGGAGGTCTTGCGCATCATCAACGAGCCCACCGCGGCATCCATGGCTTATGGCCTCGAGAAGCAGCAAGAAGAGATAGTCGCCGTGTTTGATCTGGGAGGTGGAACCTTTGATATATCCATCCTGCACATAGGGGAGGGTGTCTTCGAGGTCAAAGCCACCAACGGCGATACCCTTCTGGGAGGCGATGATTTCGACGAACGGATAATCGACCTGATCTGCGACGAGTTCAAGCGCGAGCAGGGCATAGACCTGAAGCAGGACCGCATGGCCCTTCAGCGCCTCAAAGAGGCCGCGGAGAAGGCCAAGATGGAGCTTTCCAACGTGGTACAAACGGAGATCAACCTTCCCTTCATAACGGCTGATGCCTCTGGGCCTAAGCACCTCACTATGAACCTCACGCGGTCCAAATTGGAACAGCTGGTGGAAGACCTGATAGAACGCACAGTGGGCCCATGCAAACAGGCTATAGCCGATGCTGGCCTGACACGCGAGCAGATAGATGAGGTGGTCATGGTCGGGGGCATGACCCGCATGCCGGCAGTGGTGCAAAAAGTACAGCACCTCTTCAACAAGGAGCCCCACAAAGGAGTCAACCCTGATGAGGTGGTAGCCGCCGGGGCGGCAATTCAGGCGGGGGTTCTCCAGGGCGACGTAACGGACATCCTCCTGCTGGACGTGACGCCCCTGACCTTGGGTATCGAGACCTTGGGTGGAGTTACCACTGCCCTGATAACCCGCAATACCACCATTCCCACAGCGAAGACTGAGACCTTCACCACCGCGGGAGATGGGCAGACTAGTGTGGAAGTACACGTTCTTCAGGGAGAGCGACCCATGTCAGCAGACAACAAATCCATTGGGCGGTTTATGCTCGACGGAATTCTTCCTGCTCCCAGGGGAATTCCCCAGATAGAGGTATCCTTTGATATCGATGCCAACGGTATTCTCAACGTGTCGGCCAAAGACAAGGCCACCGGCAAGGAGCAGCGCATCACCATAACCGCCAGCTCCGGCCTGAGCAAAGAGGAGATAGATCAACTGGTGGAAGATGCATCCCGCTACTCCGAGGAGGACCGACAGCGTAGGGAGGAAATTGAAACCCGCAATATGGCGGACAACGCTGTCTACAATGCCGAGAAACTGCTCTCGGACAACGCCGACAAGGTTCCTGCCGACCTGAAGGAGGAGCTTGAGAGCGAAATATCTCAGCTACGAGAGGCACTACAGGGCCAGGATACGGCCATGATGAACGAGAAAATGCAAGACCTTCAGACCTCCCTACAGAAAGTAGGCCAAGCGGTATACAGCCAATCTGGCGGCCCTAGTGGCCCGTCCGAGCCTCCGCCTGAGGGAGAGAGCAATGCATCCGAACCACCACCCGAGGACACGGTGGAGGGTGAGTACCGAGAGGTCTAGTAAATAAGACCAAGGGGCTAAGCTAGCTTAGCCCCTTGGCAATTTTCGAGTACTGCTTTCCTCCCTCATAACCAGGAAGTACGCACAAAATGCTAGAACCCGTCCGGCCACTCCCCTAGCACCACGGTTACACTAAGGGTCAGGCCGCCACGCACCAACGTCAGAGACACCGAATCTCCCGGCTGACGGATGTTAAAGTACTCAACAAGATCCTCAACAGAACTCACCGCGTTGCCTTCGACGGCTGTAATGACATCGCCAGTTGCGCCGTTGCCTCCATCTTCTCCAACGAGCCCGGCAGCTTGGGCAGGACTATCCGGTGCCACCGTGGCAACATATACCCCCTGTGAAACGCCCAGGTCAAAGGCACTGGCAAAAGCAGGACTCAGCCCGCCGCCACTGATCCCCAGCCAGGGCCGTTTCACGGTCTCGTTCTCCACGTCCACGAGCCTTGTCATAAGCGCCTTCGCAGTGTTTATGGGAACTGCAAAACCAATTCCCGTGACGCCACTGGGTGTTGTTTCAATGGAGGTGTTAATCCCCATGACCTCCCCTTGCGAGTCCACAAGCGGCCCTCCGGAGTTCCCAGGATTTATCAAGGCATCTGTCTGGATCATCCCAGTGATGGGCCGTTGAAGGATACCCGTCCGACTACGCTCCACTCCACTCACCACTCCAACCGTAATGGTACTCTCCAGCCCAAAGGGGCTACCAAGAGCAATGGCCATCTGCCCAG
>JASLXI010000238.1 GCA_030740415.1 Dehalococcoidia bacterium | reverse complement strand
AGTACCGACGATAATGCCAATCAGCAACACTATCAGGAAGTCCTGGATAGTCGGGCCACCAAACAGAAGCAGGGCCAGGATGGCAAATAGCAGTGTAAGACTGGTATTGAGGGACCGCCCCATTGTGTCCTGGATGCTGATGTTAATGGTGGTGCTGAGGTCTCGGCCAACACCCCTGGTAAGGTTCTCCCTGATACGGTCGAAGACCACAATGGTGTCGTGGACGCTGTAACCGATTATCGTTAGGACACCGGCTATGAACATCGCATTGACTTCAAGGTCGAATATCCGTCCCGCGATGGAGAAAACTCCCAACACAACTGTAACATCGTGGATCAGGGCCAGTATGGCCGATATTCCATACCTGAATGGCGATGGTACTCGGCGGAATGCCCAGGTAATGTAGATAAGGATAACCACCGATGCAATAACCACAATCAAGATCGCATTATTCACCGTCTCTAATGCAATGCTTGGGGATACGGAGAAGAAGTCCGATATCTCGAGGCCAGACCCCATATTGCTCTCCAAGTCGCTAATAATTCTCTCTCGCTCAGAGGGCTCGCCCGACTGGGATTCCTCCAACGTACGGGTGCGTATGAAAAAGCTACCCTCACCCAGGCGTTGAATCACGGCGTCTGGGTGCCCCAGAGCGGTGAATTGGGAACGAAGATCTTCCTGACTCACGTTTTCCCGGAACTCTAGAGTCATGGAAGACCCACCCGTGAACTCCAGGCCGGTGTTAAGGCCGTTCGGCGTCAGAAGGGAGATGATGCTTACCAGCATTACTGCAAACGAGATGATGAAGAACCAGTTACGTCTGCTAACAAAGTCCATTTTCTATCTCACCCCCTATCTTCAAGTGCCGAGCCGGGTCTGGAACGTGGTTCTATTCTCCCCACAGGTGTGTAGAGAGACACGTACTGCCCGAGGGGTGAGACGGCAACAGCTCTGAGAAGAGTTCTGGTAACAGTAAGGGCGGAGAACATACTTGCGGCCACGCCTATAAACAGGGTGACAGCAAAACCAGTTACTAGCCCCGTGCCGAGGCGGGTGCCGAACCAAAAGAGAATGGCGCAGGTAATGAATGTTGAGACGTTGCTGTCGCGAATAGCAGGCCATGCACGATTAAAACCCGTATCAATGGACCCTATTAAGGTCCGACCGCTGCGCAGCTCTTCCTTCATGCGCTCAAAGATAAGGATGTTGGCGTCTACGGCCATTCCTATCGACAGGATGAAAGCCGCAATACCGCCAAGTGTCAAAGTAATGGGCCATATCTTAAGGATGGCCAGAACGATCACGGAGTAGATTATGAGCGCAATGCATGCCATGAAACCAGGCAGCCTATAGTAGAGGGCCATGAACAGGAGTACCAGACCAAGGCCAATCAATCCAGCCACTACGCTCTTCTTGAGGGAGTCCTCTCCAAGAGTGGCGTCCACGTCTTGCTCTTGAATCAAGACAAGAGGAACCTGGAGTCGCCCTGACTCCAACTGAATTGCAATGGTACGCACCCGGTCTATGGTGAAGTCTGGACCCTGTATGAAGGCGCGTCCCCCAGTGATGGCCTGCAGAGCCACGGGAGCCAGTAGCAGTTCATCGTCCAGGAAGAATGCGGTGCGATTATTGGTGCCAGCTATGTCCTGGGTGTGTTCTGCAAATATTCTAGCACCTTCGCTATTGAATTCCAGGTTGACAATTGGGACTCCCAGATTCGGATCAGTGCCTGGATAGGCCCTTGCCAGGTCGTCTCCCGTAAGGTTTAGTGGGTTATCCACGTGATATTCGGGGTCTTCGCAGCTTTGGGTAATGTCCTGAGGGTCGTTCAGGCAGGTGCGCTCCATGAGCTCCAACTGGGCCGTCTGGCCAATGAGGCGTTTGGCTTCCTCCACTCCGCCACTAATGACCATGAAGATACCATTAATCTCGAGGGAGAGGAGAGTTGACAACTGCGCCTCAAAGGCTTCTCGAAAGATCTCCTCTTCCGCACGCTGGACAACGTTCCCTTCCCCATCCAGTTCCGCCGGTTGTAGATTGGGCATCTCAACGGAGAAAAGTTGGTCACTGAGTCTGCGTACCCTAGCACCCTCCCGGCCCAATCCTGCCAGAACAGCCTGTATGTCTTCGGCCTCTGTGGGCTCTGAGAATAGCATGCGCATAGTAACTGTGGGGAATGCTTGCCTGAGTTCCTGCTCGATAACGTCCCTCTCTGCGGCCTGGATGGCAGTCCCCTCATCAT
>JASLXI010000237.1 GCA_030740415.1 Dehalococcoidia bacterium | reverse complement strand
AAGGGTGGGTAGGCGGTCCAGCCGGTATCGAAACCGCCCATCAAGGGGGTGGCCAGCAGGAGCACAGCCACCGGAGGGATAATCCAGTAGCTGAGGGCGTTAAGTCTGGGAAAGGCCACGTCATCAGCGCCTATGAGCAGGGGCAGTATGAAATTAGCAAAGCCACCAACGATGGTTGCTACGGCCACGGCTATCATCATGATTCCATGAAGGCTCATGGCGGTGTTATACTCGTTGGCCCCCATGAAGTCTTCTCCAGGCGACATCAACTCCAACCGCATTAACACTGCCAGAAGGCCGGCCAGAAGCATAATAACCAAGAATGTCACAAGATACTGCACACCTATAACTTTGTGGTCGAGCCAGAAACGAAAGTATCGGGGCCAGCCTTGAACGGCTTCCTCCTTGACGGAGAGACCAACCCATTCCCTACTCCACCCACTCCAAACGCCGACTCCGAAAAGCCAGCCGATGAGGCCGAAGAGATAGCCAAGGGCGATCAGAGGTTCGGCCGACCATGCATCCAGACCCATGAGGTTTCTGATACCGGCAGCCAAGCTGCTCCCTATCAGAAAACCTATTATTCCGAAAACCAGTCCCTTGAACAGGGGCACCAACGCCATTGTAATCCTCCTGGAGGCTATGGGGTCATCTGAGCGACCCAGTCGTCAAACTCCTCGGGTTCCACTACTCGGACTGGAAGTTGCATAATGGAATGAAAGGTGCCGCACATCTCGGCGCACTGGAGCCGAAAACCGTAATCGTCCTCAACAGTGCCAGTTTCATTGGGGGTCACATAGACATTTGTGACCATTCCGGGAACGGCGTCTATCTTCATGCGGAAGGCCGGTATCCAGAAGGAGTGAAGCACGTCCTTGGAGGTGACGTCGAAACGCACACGCTGCCCTACTGGTAGCACCATTTCTCCTGTGACGATCTCGTACTCCGGGTATGTCAGAAGCCAGGCAAACCGCAGTCCCTGCACCTCAATAACAAGGTCTTCATCCTGAGCTCTATCTCTCAACTCCAACCATCCGGTAGCACCAGGGAAGATCATCACCACAATGGTCAGAGCGGTGGTCAGCAGGACCCAGGTACGCACCGTTGCCCCATGGGATTGAATGGGTGGCCCATCGCCGTTCGGCTCTCCACTTATGCGGAATCGGAAAACACTGTAGCCCAAGACTGCCAGCACAAAGGTGAGGACAGGAGTGCCCATTACCATCAGGATGAAAAAAGCTTCATCCACAAGGTCTGCTTCTTCCGCGGCAGCCAAAGGGAAAGGATCTAGAGTCAGAACCAGTACCTCGCCAATAGCGGTAAGCACCGCCCACAGAAGGGCAACCACCAGAACATCTTTCCTCAGAGTGGACCCCCTTAGCTAGCTCAGAAATGAATTCAAACTCTTGAAGACATGCTACGATGTAACGCGAAACAAAGCGATTATGCGGAATTGGAGTATCCAAAAAAAGGTGCAAACGCACCAATCCCAAGTGAGAGAACGTAAGACCAAGAGAGAGGACTAGATGAGACGACGCTCTGAGGCATAGACCACGGCTTGGAGGCGATTTTCGACCCCCAGCTTGGTGAGGATTCGCGTGATGTGGTTCCGAGCGGTGACGGGCTGAATCGCCAGAGTGTTCGCAATCTCCTTAGTACTCACGCCTGTTGCAAGCAGCCGTAACACCTCAAGCTCCCGCCTAGACAGCTTTATGAAGGGTGTGGGACTCGTTTCCACCTCGTCCTCCACCCATTCACCATTTTCCCTGTTTAGAAGATCCCTCAGTGCCCCGGCGGCCTTACGAGCGAATTCTTCTGTACGCCGACGATCGGTCACGTCCCTGAATAGATGGAAAACCCAGAGGTCATTGTGATTCGCTTTGGGAATCGCAACGCTCATATTGAGCCATTTCTGATCGGTAGTGGGAGTGCTGCACAAGATATCGTAGTCTGGGGTAGACCTGCCGCGCTTCGCGTTGACCATCACGGGACAGTTACGACGACAGAAGCGGTAGTTACGAGAGTCCTTGCCTCCGATTAGCTCATAGCACGCTTTGCCCAACACGTCCTCGGCCCGGAGCCCCAATATTCGCTCTGCGCTGGAGTTCCAATGGACGATACGCTGCTGAGCATCCACGGCGAACACGCCATCGTGAGTCACCACATCCCTAAGGGCTATCTTATCATTTTGATTTAGGGCTTTCTTTGCCATGAGAAACGTACCTGCTCCTTTGTACCGATACCATGATG
>JASLXI010000236.1 GCA_030740415.1 Dehalococcoidia bacterium | reverse complement strand
CTTGAGACAGACGCAACGTTCGGAATGTTGATGAGGAACATGCACCGGTGGGCCGCCCACCTGATGGTGTTCACCGTCTTCCTGCATATGTTGCGGGTGTTTTTCACCGGGGGTTACAAACGTCCCAGGCAATTCAACTGGGTCATCGGCGTTCTCCTATGGGCCTTGACCCTGTTCCTGAGCTACACGGGGTATCTTCTTCCTTGGGACCAGCTTTCCTACTGGGCAGTCACCGTCGGCGCCAACATGGCGGGAGCGACTCCCCTTATCGGCGGAGAAATCCGTCTCCTCCTACTGGGGGCCACTGAAGTTGGCCAGGAGACCCTAATCCGCTTCTACGCGCTACATATCGCCATATTGCCCTTGGTGATGACTATTCTCATCGGGGTGCACTTCTGGAGGATCCGGAAGGACGGTGGACTTTCCGGAGAACACGAAGCTGAGCCAGACTTTGAGGAGGCGGCGAAGTGAACCAAGAGACTCCCGAGATTTTCCCGAAGAGCCCTAAAAAGACATACGGGCTCATGGAACTAGTGAAGGGCACCAGCCCCGCAGTCGATAAGGGGCCAGAAGACACAGTGATGTCCTGGCCCAATCTATTGATTCTAGAAGTCCTCACCGCCCTGGGCACCACTGTACTTCTATTGTTCTGGTCCCTGGCCATGAACGCCCCACTAAGGGAACTGGCCAACCCGGACGTGACCGAAAATCCTGCGAAGGCTCCTTGGTATTTCATGAACCTTCAGGAACTGCTACTCCACATGCACCCGGCTTTGGCCGGGGTCATCATTCCGGCGGTAGTGATCCTCGTCCTGATGGCTATTCCCTATTTCGACCGCAGCAAGGCGGATATCGGGATATGGTTCGCCTCTAGGAAAGGCCGGATGATAGCCATCTGGTCCACAGTGTACACCATGGTCACTATCGTCGGGCTCATCCTGTTTGACGAATTCGTAAGGGTGAGATCACTGATCAGCACTCCAGAGATACTCCCCGGCACAATCATTCCCCTAGCGGTGATAGGCGGACTCATGGTCCTGCTCTATTTCATGATTCGCCGATGGCAACCCACGAGACGGGAGGTTCTGATAGGTCTTTTCACTGCTTTCGCTGTGACCTATCTCCTGCTCACTATCAGCGGCACCATGTTCAGAGGACTGGGTATGCATCTGACCTGGCCCTGGGATCTGCCTCCGGGGGCGCTGACGTTCTGATGCTTTCCTTGAAACTCGCAGGAGGCTAAGTTTGGGCAAAGGTATTTCAAGACGACAATTCCTCAGGCGGGCCTGGTGGGGCGTCACTGGTCTCCTCGCCATCGAAATGGGGGTAGGGCTAGTAGCGTCACTGTGGCCTAAAGTGAAGGAAGGCAGCTTCGGAACTAAAGTCAGCGTAGGCAGCGTCGACGAAATTCGAGCCATCCCTATTGGCACTGTAGTCTATCACAAGGAAGCTCGCTTCTACTTGTCTCGGGTGGGAGCAGGGTTTCTGGCCTTGTACCGCAGGTGTACCCACCTGGGTTGTGTAGTGCCTTGGGAAGCCAACGACCCATCAGAAGACGATTTAGCGGCATTAGGCAGGCTCAACTGTCCTTGCCACGGTTCTTTATTCGACCGTTATGGCCTAGTGCACGGAGGTCCAGCTCCCAGGCCATTGGACATCTTTCCCATTTCCGTCGCTGACGGCGAAGTGTTCGTTGACACGGGCAAGATTGTCGAGCGATCTACCTTCGACGAATCTCAGGTCACAGAGGTGTAAGAGCACGCAGCATGGATAAGAAAGTAGCGTTTGGCTTCATATTGACCCTGATGATTGTAGCCTTTGTCCCCATCTACTGGATAGGCGAGCCTTCCAGGCAGGCAGCTGCGGTGGAGCGGCAGCAACATGAGTCGGCCGAACTGGGGGCACATACTTATATCCAGGTGTGCACTCAGTGTCATGGTCAGTCCGGAGAAGGGCTCATCGGCCCTGCACTCCGGGATACTGCTCTCTCCGCAGAGGCGCTTGAGAAGGCCATCACGAATGGTATTCCCAACACGGCAATGATTGCCTGGGCCTATGACTATGGGGGGCCTCTAAGCAAGCATCAAATTACTAATCTAGTCACGTTCATCGTGCACTGGGACGATTCTATGCTGGAATCGGGCGAATAACTTACTCTTATCCCTACACCGCTTGAAGCTCTCGCTCCATAGCCTTTTCTTGGAGTCGGCATTGCTGTCCCCCAGAACAGTCGCTACTCTGATAGCATTTCCGCAGGACTGG
>JASLXI010000235.1 GCA_030740415.1 Dehalococcoidia bacterium | reverse complement strand
GCGGGCAGGCTTTTGGTGGGAGGAAACTCCCTGGGGATGGACCCGGGCATTACCTCACCGCCCATGCCTGGTATTATAAGATCATGGACCATCGCAATGGTATACCCCTCTAGTTCGAACACACGCTTTTCAGCAACCCTAGGGTCCCCGTTAAAATGGGCCTGGGAACCCAGTTCAACCGCTGTCACGGGCGCTATTCGTTCCAGCCAGTCCAGACATGAGGAAATGTAAATGTCCCCTGCATGGAATATGTGTTCTACTCCCTCAAACGCCCTGGCTACCTCCTGTGGAGGTTCCTTGGCGGCCCCGGGGGTATGAGTGTCCGAGATTACACCGATCCTCATGTTTAAGATCACCTCAGTTCGAATCGAGCTAGACGCACAACATCGGACCACCACGTCCAAGAAAACAGAGCCTACCGAGGAATTGTAACTGTGTGCTCCAAGCTCGTCAAATGCTGTCGTTAGATTTCCTAAGAGGCATGCACAACGAATAGAAGACACGACTGGGTTGAAAGAGGTAATATTATCTCACGCAGAAAATTTAGGCTAGCACGGGCCATGCACCGGTAGGGCAGTGTCGAGAACTAGACACACTCCGACTCGCCAATTTGGGATGGAGACAAGCAAATGAATGTAAGGGATATTATGACCAGCCCTGTAATCACTACCACGGCCGATTCAACGGTTGAGGAGGCGGCTCAACTGATGCTGGAACGAGCCACTAGCTGCCTCCCAGTCCTGGATGATCAGGAGCACCACCTGGTGGGTATCCTGACCCACACGGACTTTGGCTTTCATCGCAAGTTCTTGCCCATGGCCGACCACTTGTACACCCTGATGGGCTCCTGGGTCAGGCCAGAGACCTTGGTTGAGGTCGCCAAGGCGGTGAGCAGCAAAAAGGTAAAGGAGGTCATGAGTCACCCCGTAGTTACGATCCAGGAAGACGCACCGATTGCTGAGGTGGCAGACCTGATGCTTCAGAAGGGCATCAGTAGAATCCCAGTGATACGAGGCAAAGAGCTGATAGGCATAGTCACCAGGCACGATTTCGTCAAGCTGATGGTCGTAGACCCCGCACATAGTTAGCCGCTGTTGTATTGGTCTGACCATACTGGGCTGTGGGTCTGGGTTGAGCCCAGTCTGAGGGGCTACTCAGCCTCCCTGCAAAGGATCCCGCCCCTATGCATTCCCCTTTTTCATCACTCCGCTACGTGACCTCCAGGCCAGACAGCCAATCACTGGTTGCTCCTGGGGACCGCAAGATAACTATTTCAAGGTGGTAATGCTCAGGCTGCTCAAGGGCGAGAGTAAATTCATTCCGTCTCCTCCAGTACGTGCGCAATAGCCATATGAACAGGGAGTCGCGGCCGAGAAACTGCGTGGAAAATCGCTCTCGGTTTCCGTTCCAAAGTTCCTCCTTTCTAAGTGTTCGCCTTAGGGTCCGCCGCAACAGACGCCACATTAGTACTCTCAAGGAGTAGTCAAGCCAAATGAGGGTAGTTGCCTTGGGCCAGACCAGGTCTCGCACAGCAGGATAGTTACCATCTACAACCCACGTGGCTCCTTTCAGAGCGTCTTTCGTTCGCTGTCGGAACACATCCGTTGGAGCGGCGGTCCAGTCAGCCTCCCAGTTGAGGGCGTCCAGCTCGACATGAAAAGCATCCAACAGACGTGAGAGTTGTCGGGCCAGGGTCGTTTTGCCAGATCCCGTTGAGCCTACGACAACGACGCGCGTCATCTGTCCCTCAAGTTCCTGGTTGCTCCCGGCGGGGAAAGAAGGCATGCACAGATTGTACAGCACACTAATGAGGAGGGGGCCTATGAGATACCTGGCGAAGACTGTGTAATTCAGCCAAAATGGGTAGACCTACTAGATCCCCACGGGATAAAGGACTTGCTCGGACTTCTAAGAGCTAAGCAGGGCAATGAGGAAATCTATGACGACCCATGAGAACAGTGGTGACATCATCCCGATCACTGTGTGGTACGACTACATATGACCCTGGTGCTATATTGGCCTGGCCAGGTTTGACCAGCCAGAGCAGGAATATCCCCTGACAATCAATTATAAGAGCTTCTATCTGAGGCCAGACATATCTCCAGAGGGCAATGTACGGCCGCTCAAGGAAGGTGAACAATTGGGCGCATCTCTCACCGGACATATCGGGGAGGTCGCAGATGAAGCTGGGCTTATCATGTGGCGTGCCTCTCTCACTCCCAACAGTCGTCTGTCCTTTGAAGCCTCTGAGTTTGCCAAGGACAAGGGAC
>JASLXI010000234.1 GCA_030740415.1 Dehalococcoidia bacterium | reverse complement strand
CGCCGTTACCAGTGACGAGGGCATGTTGGTGTCCTGAAGGAGTGCCCCGATTATGTTGGGGAAAAAGGGTGGTATCGCGGGAGTTAATGTCCCGTCCCTTGAGGACGGGGCTTTTTATTTTGCAGGGGGAGTCGTGCACATACAGCTTTACGACACTACACTGAGAGATGGGGCACAGCAAGAGGGGCTCTCTCTTTCTGCGGAAGACAAGCTCAAGATAACCCGCAGGCTGGATGAGCTAGGGGTCCATTACATTGAGGGTGGATGGCCAGGCTCAAATCCAAAGGATGTGGAGTACTTCCAAAGGATCAAGTCACTTTCCCTCTCAAACGCCCGTATCGCCGCGTTTGGAAGCACCCGTCGAGCCGGAATACTGGTAGAGGACGACGGAAACATCCAGGCATTGCTGGCGGCGGAAACTCCCGTCGTGACACTTGTGGGGAAGAGTTCTGAATTACACGTTAAAAGGGTGCTCGAGACTACCCTGGAAGAGAACCTGGCGATGATAGCGGACTCCGTCTCTTTTCTTAAGCAGCAGGGACGAACCGTATTCTTCGATGCCGAGCACTTTTTCGATGGTTTCAAGTCCAATCGAGAGTACGCTCTGCAGAGCGTCAAGGCGGCGGCGGAAGCTGGTGCTGATTGCCTGGTGTTGTGTGACACAAATGGTGGGGTGTTGACCAATGAGATAAGCGCTATGGTAGCCCACGTGAGCCAGGAGGTGAAGACACCTTTAGGGATTCACTGCCATAACGATTCTGACATGGCCGTGGCCAATACCTTGGCCGCAGTTATATCTGGAGCTACCCAGGTACAGGGTACTATCAATGGATATGGGGAGCGGTGTGGCAATGCCAACCTCCTTTCAGTGATAGTCAATTTGAAGATGAAGATGGGCATCCCTTGCGTGAGCGACGAGCAACTCGCCGGCCTCACTGAGGCATCCCATTACGTGAGTGAGATAGTGAACATTCCTCCTAATAGCCAACAGCCATACGTGGGGGCCAGCTCCTTCAGTCACAAGGGTGGACTGCACGCGGCCGCGATTGCCAAAGTAGAGGAGAGCTACCAACACATCGTCCCAGAGACTGTGGGCAACGCTAAAAGGGTGGTTGTCTCTGAACTCTCTGGGCGTGGGAATATCCAGCACCGACTGCAGGAGCTCGGGCTGGAGGGCATGGTGAGCCGGGAGCAGATTGGAAGCTTCTTAGACAAAATCAAGGTGCAGGAGAGCAAGGGGTTCCAGTACGAGGGTGCAGAAGCCTCTTTCGAGCTGATGGTAAGAAGGGGCCTGGAGGGGTATAATCCTCCCTTTAACCTGGTGGACTTCATGGTGCTGGTGGAGAACCGTCGCCGCACCTCGGTCAATGAGAACAACGGAGATATGCTAGCGGAGGCGGTGGTCAAGGTGAGGGTAGATTCCCAGGTGATTCATACCGCCGCAGAAGGCAATGGACCAGTGAATGCCCTGGATAACGCCTTGCGGAAGGCCCTGCGAGAGTTCTACCCTTCCGTGAACTCTGTAAGGCTGATGGACTACAAGGTAAGGGTGGTGGACCAAGGCCAGGACACGAAGGCCATAGTGCGAGTGCTCATAGAGTCCACCGACGGTAAGAGCCAGTGGCAGACTGTGGGCTCCTCAAGTGACATCATAGAGGCCAGTTGGATGGCCCTGGCAGACAGTCTGGAGTATTTCTTAATTCACCAGAGGGGTGAGGGTAGCTGAAACTCGAAGGGCATAATATATAATCTTTCCACCTTGTTGTTCACTGGGCATGGCTTCATCGAGACTCTCAACACAGAAGAAATCTGGGTCGTGTCTCACCATGAGCGAGCAAATACATCTCTACCACCATGCCGTTTCGTCCGGGTGCAGCATCCTGGCTTCCATCTCTTCCCTCCAGGGCCCTGCCGTCAGGTACTTCCAACCGCCGTCGGCGAAGATGACGACGATATTTCCACTGTCCATTCTCTGGGCCACCCGCTGGGCGCAACAGAGGACGGCCCCAGAAGATACCCCAGCGAAGATTCCCTCCTTCTCCAGGAGAGAGCGAGCGCAGTCGAAGGCATCTTGGGAATCTACCAGGAACCTCCCGTCCAGCTTGTCCAGGTCCAGCAATGGTGGTGTGAAACCCTCCTGGAGGCTTCTCAGTCCTTGGAGCTGTTCTCCCATCTTGGGCTCTACCCCGATTATCCTTGTCTGAGGGTTACGCTCCTTCAGCTTGTCACCTACACCCATAAGTGTCCCGCCTGTCCCTATGCCAGCAATGAAAACATCCACTGCTGAG
>JASLXI010000233.1 GCA_030740415.1 Dehalococcoidia bacterium | reverse complement strand
GCAACCAACCTCATACATGGCGGAACTTGAGGACAAGACCAAGGAAGAGTTGCTTGAACTAGCCCAGCAGATGGGCCTGGGGAATGGTACCTCCTTGACGAATATCTCCCGCGTTGAGCTGGTAGACAAGCTGCTGAATACCAACGCCGAACAGCAGGGAGTGCTGCTGGAGCGGGGCATACTGGACATTATGGGTGATGGGTACGGCTTCCTTAGGCAGAACGGTATGATGAAGCCGGGCCAGCGAGATGTGTACGTCTCTCAGTCTCAGATACGCCGGTTCAGCCTCCGAACCGGTGACCTGGTCACCGGTCAGGTGAGGTCACCCAAAGAGTCCGAGCGATACTACGGCCTGATCCGCGTGGAGGCGGTCAACGGCCAGGAGCCTGAGGTTTCCCGGAACAGGCCGCACTTTGAGGACCTGGTCCCTATATTTCCATATGAGCACATTCAACTGGAGACCCTACCCGTCAATCTTTCTTCCCGGCTGATAGATATGCTGGCTCCTATTGGGCGGGGACAGCGGGGTCTAATCGTATCGCCCCCCAAGGCCGGCAAGACCATGCTGCTCAAAGAAATCGCCAACGGCATCACATCCAACTATGACGATATTCACCTGATCGTTGCTCTTATCGGCGAACGGCCGGAGGAGGTGACCGATGTCCGGCGCTCGGTGAACGGTGAGGTGTTCAGTTCTACGTTTGACGATCCGGTGGAGGACCACTGCCGAGTGGCGGAACTGGCCCTGGAGCGGGCCAAGCGAATTGTTGAGACGGGCAAAGACGTGACCATTCTTCTGGACAGCATCACGCGTCTCACCAGAGCCTACAACCTGGCGGTACCAACCAGCGGCCGCACACTTTCGGGTGGCATAGACCCGGTGGCCCTGTATCCGCCCAAGCGGTTCTTTGGTGCCGCCCGGAAAGCGGAGGACAACGGAAGTCTGACAATCATCGCAACATGTTTGATAGATACCGGAAGCCGGATGGACGATGTGATCTACGAGGAATTCAAGGGGACCGGTAACTGGGAGGTCCACCTGGACCGAAAACTGGCGGACAGGCGCATCTTCCCGGCCATAGACATCCAGCGCAGCGGCACACGGAGGGAGGAACTGATTCTTAGCGAATCCGCCCTCAAACAGGTGTTTCTGCTCAGGCGGATGGTGAATATGATTTCATCTGACGGAGCTATGAGCACCGATGCTACCGAGAAGGTCCTGGAGCGTCTCACGAAAACCCGCAACAATGAAGAATTCCTTACTACCCTGAACAGAGAGGCGTCCTGAAGGACGCCGGCTGCAGGCTTAGGCAGCGGCCATATGCAGGCGGAAGCGGGCCATGGGCGTAACCTCCCTGACGGACACCGTCTTCACTCCGTATACCCTCTATTGCCGATTGCGTTGAGGTCACCTTGGCAACGGTAACTCTTTAGGGCGATGACCATATGGCCGGGCAGCTTGGAAATCGTTACTCCAACCCTTGACAATCGCCGCATTTTACCCTATAGTCCCGCCGTGGTTGCATCATAAGTCACCTGACACAGGGAGTGGCTCGTTCGTTCTACGGGTGTGTAGAAGTGGGTCAACCCTCAAGTGGCGACGCAAGGCATCCCCATCTCAGTGCTCGGCGCAGTCGACGTGGCGAGAGACGGAGGCGGGGCTTGACAAGTAGCTATCGAATCGTGTACAAAGGCTTGGGTTTGACCACAGGAAGGAGATCCATGGAATCATTGTCTATGCTCCTGGTTCCTCTGAGGGCAGACCCGTCCCAGGTGCCCCGTTGTAGGGGCAGTTCTTTGTTTGTCACACCCAGATCGATAAGCCTGGCCAAAGCACGGGCTATAACCCAGCAAGGGGGTAGGAAGTGAAAAAGCGTTTCGGACTATTTTCTCTAATTGGAGCAACTGTTGTGTTGATGGCCCTGGTGGGGGCTATCACCACGTTGGCCGCTCCTTCAGCGGCGGTCACGGGCACCATCAAGGTGGACAATGCCTGGTACAATATCACGGCGGCAGGCAAATATCCCAGTGACGTTGCGGCCGGTAGCCTGGTCAAGGTCACCGTGACGGACGCGGATGCGAACGTGAAAACCGCTGCCAGCCAGGTTTTCGACATGGATGGTATTACAGCTGCGTTGGCCATAACCTCCACTACGATTACGCTGACCAGCGGTGCGGAAATCGTTGGCACACCCAATGTGCTTAGTACCACAAAGACCGACTGCTCGATCAGCGCTGACGTTGACACCGACGTGAATGTCGACGTGTTCAATGCTTCGACAGGCGCCATAC
>JASLXI010000232.1 GCA_030740415.1 Dehalococcoidia bacterium | reverse complement strand
AAAAACTCACTCCACGTGCAAGACCGCATTCCGACCGGAGGTCACTGACGGGTCTGCCCGGTAGGCATAGGTCTTGCCGGGGCTCATCTCCTCCATGTAGAGGAGCTCTTCATGGCCGTCGTACCTGACGATGATTGGGTAGTAGTCCTCAATTGGCAGGTAGAACCTCGCGTATCCTTGTTTGTTGGTCCTGGAATGGTTGAGCCCGACAATCACCACCTCCGCACTCGGCACAGGCTCTCCCTTGCTGTTTAGGATCCGAAGCTTGGCCACTCGCCATCGTGGGATTTGCTGTGTGAGAAACTGCCTCCACTTGCTGGCGTGTCCCTGCATGGGTTCCCTGGTAATCAGTCGGACGATGTCAAACTCATAGCTTCCGCCCTCCTTGGGCGTCATCCACTCCGGCCCGTACTTGTACTCCAGGTACTCCTCGGGTGGATTCGGCACCAAGAACCTATCGCCAACGAAATCGATCTCCTTGAGTTCAATGATCAACCTCACTGGAATCTGCACTCCTGGGTAGTGAAAGATACTATCGTCTATGATTCGATAGCACGCCCAGTCCAGCCTTATAGACGACTTCACAAAGGATACCGTGATGCTATGGTTGTTGCGGATGAGTTCCTTGGCAAAAAACCCTCTATCCTGGAAGGCCGCGACCACGCGGTGAACCTTGCTTTCCGTAAACCCGTGAAGCCCGATCACCGTGCCTATATCCATATCGTCGTCCCAGGATATTAGGCCACCTTCCCGTATGGCGCCAAGGCACGTACCCTGTCTGAGAAAGAAGGTCACTCCCAGGTGAGCCATAATCTCTTTAGCTTCTTTCAGCAGCTTCGCGGCAGTGGTCGGGTCAATCGGTTCCAGGACTTTCAGCGACCTCTCCATGGCCGCCGCATCGGCTCCTTCGTTGGCTGCCATTCACTTTGCCTCCATGCCCTTACATTACCCTGCGCTCATCCTGAACATGTGCGTCAAGAGACGTCGCGAGTATGGTAAGCCGGTGGTGAGGGCGGGGGGACTACGAAGGAATCTCCTCCACTTCGTACCGATAGCCCTCTATCACTGGGTTGGCCAGCAGCTGCTGGCACATCTCCTCCACAGTCGTCTCCGCCGCGGCCCGTTCCGTGCTGGCCACCTTGATTTCCAAGTATTTCCCTGCCCGGACCTCAGTGGCCAGATCAAAGCCCAGGCTTTTCAGCCCGCCGAGGATGGTCCTTCCCTGCGGATCGTTTACGGTAGGTTTCAGTGTGACGTAGACCCTGGCTAGAAACATTCGCAACTCCTAACGGACACTATCCGGCCCTTGGCCGATGTGAGTCTGGATAAAGTCATCGATCCTCGGATCGTCGAAATCGCGAAAGGTGTCTATCCAGCCCCAGGCGGTCAGAGCTATGGTGGAGTTCATGCCTGGGTAAGGGGCCAGAACCACACCCTCCGGATAGCGGTTGACCACCATCTCCAGTTGCTGTTGCAGGTCTGGGCATTCATCTGGGCAGTTGTACTGCACCATGATTCCGCCACGCTCCAGGTAGGATACCTGCTCTTCGTCCTCCACAGGTTCGTCCAGCGCCCCCCATGCAATGTCTTCAAGGGGTATATCGTAGTGCCACCCCGAAGTGGGTGGAGTGGTGTTATAGGCGGGATGTGCCTCTCCCGCTTCGACATCTTCATTCCTCTGGATTGCTGCCTGGACCCCCTGCTCCGAAGAGGAGACACTTTGACTGCCGACCTGTCCCAGCGAACTTGGCAGCACCAGGGAGAGCACTATGACCAGCCCTCCCAGCCCGGCAACTCCCCCAAAGAGGATACGCCTGATCCGCTGGCGCGAGTGCTGCCTTGTGCGGCGCATTTCTCGGATCTCCGCCCGGTGGTGTGCCCTTCGTCTCTGCTCTCGCTCCTTGGCTGCCATCAGTTCTCTTTCTCCCTGATATTTACCCATTTCTGGCCGGTAACACGCTCATACGCCTCAATGTAACGGGTGCGGGTTTTGCTTACCACCTCTGGTGGCAACTCTGGCGCGGGGGGCTCCCTGTCCCACCCGCTGGCGATGAGCCAGTCGCGCACGTACTGCTTATCGAAGTTGGGACGGGACTTGCCCGGTTTATACATCGACGCATCCCAGAAACGGCTTGAGTCTGGTGTCAGAAGTTCGTCAATCAGAGTAAGCTCCGAGTCTATGATGCCAAACTCCATCTTGGTATCGGCGATGATAATACCTCTACCTCGGGCATACTCCCGGGCATAGCTATAGATGGCTAAACTTTTCTCTTTCATCTCTTCAGCCAAAGCATTACCTACCA
>JASLXI010000231.1 GCA_030740415.1 Dehalococcoidia bacterium | reverse complement strand
ACGAGCACAACGTTGGGCAGCCGTAGTTGGAAGCGTTGCTACAGTAGAAAAAGGCGAGTCCATGATTGGCGGTGGCAGTCTACCAGGTAGTGTACTACCGACCCAGTTGCTGGCCATTAGAGAGCAGGCAAAGGGCAGAGAAAAGAAAGCTCTGCCGGAGTTGGCGTGGCGACTTCGTGTCGGCGACCCGAATGTGATGTGTCGCATCGAGAAAGATAGACTGCTACTGGACCCTCGTACTGTCTTGGCTGAGGAAGAAGAGGTCTTACTGACTAGACTTCGGAGCGATATCGCTGAGGTATTTCCTTCTGGTTAGTTTTTGAGAACTCTGGGGTTTATGTGTGTCATCCCCACCATTTGCGGCGACGTTCTGGTCTTGCGCATACTGCGTCTGGTTCCCGGCGCCTCACATAGACTTCTTTCAGGACTTCCTTGTCCAGGGCCAACTGTGTTTCACCTACGCGGAGAATGGGAGAGGGCCGTAGCTGCACCAGGGATATCGTGGCTTTAGGAAAGATGCCAAGGGCTGCTAGTCGGTCCAGCCGATCCCCGGCCCGACTACCGAGGTAGGCTACCGTGGCTTCCTCTCCAGGCTTGAGATGCGTCGCCGGCATCACCAGGGTCCGGCCTTCTTCCAGTCGCTGTTCGCAGCATTCCCCGCTGGGAATGGGTTTGCTGTGGGGGCAGACGCTGGGATGGCCCAGTAGGATGCAGATGCTATTGGCAGCCTCGGGGCTCAGGAGGTGTTCGAACTCACAAGCCGAAGACTCGGCGCGCTCTTCTGCCACATCGAGGACATCACGGAACAGCCGCTCTGCTAGGCGATGTCGTCTTACTATGTTCCTGGCCAGTGGTCGACCCTGTTCAGTCAGCCAGATAAGTTCTCCTTTGCTGGACACTAGTTCTCTGTCCTCGGCTTCCCGGAGAGCTTCCTGCATTTCTGGTTCGTTCAGTAGTGGCTGTGGCTGATGAGGTAAGGTGAGAGAAGTCTTTTCCTTACTTCTTTCATCTTCCTCGCCAGTCCATAGCGCTTCCAGTATCTCTTCTAATAGTCTCTGTCTATCTAACATTTCGCTCCGTTCTCGTTCTGCTTCTCTGGCGAACGTTTCGCCATAACTTCACTAGACTAGATTCTCTGGGGATGGCATAGCCACAGTTGGAGCAGTAAGCCAGATCACGACCGCAGGACATTGGGCATGACGAGCAGGACGACGATCCAATGGGCTCGTATCGACAACCACATAGCGCACAGCTGACCATTTAAAGCCTGACTCCGGTGGTTTTGAGAATGAAGTTGAGGATGCCACCTACTGCTATAGCGAAGGGAAAGATGAATGCCACCATAGCCAGAGCTGTCTTCCATCCTTTTTCTTTGATGATGACGAACAGGTTTGCTATGCAGGGTAAAAACAGGGTTATCACAACCATGCTGACCAGGATCTGGACGACGTCCAGAAGTCCGTCGTTCTTCAACATGAGGAAGCCGGCGGCGCCGTAGTCACGACGAAGGAAGCCGAAGATGAATGCTCCGGTTGCCTCGGGGGGCAGTCCCAGCCACCATTGAACTATGGGAGTCCCGACCCGCTCTAGCGTGGTGAGAAACCCCACCCTGTCTAGGGCAAACAGTATCAGGGTACCCAACAAGAAAAGAGGCACTGCCTCCTTGAAGTACCATTCCATCCTGGTCAACGTCTTGACTGCTACGTTGGAGAGCTGGGGTCTGCGTATAGGTGGTATCTCCATGATGAAGTCGGAGCTCTTGCCCCGGAAGATCTTTGAGGCTAGATAACCCACCAGCAGTAGCTGTGACACTACGACGAAGAGGAAAATGGCCGTGGCTGAGGCGGACACTCCTCCCAATATGGCTAGTATGACTGCTATCTGCGCCGAGCAGGGAATGCCTAGGGCCAGCAGTAGAGTGGCTATTGTACGGTCTCTCTTTGACTCCAGAGTTCTAGTGGTGAGGGTGGCCATGGTGACGCATCCCAAGCCCATGACTAGGGGTAGCACAGCTCTGCCGCTGAGGCCAATCCGTTTGAGGATTGAATTGGCCATGACGGACAATCTGGGCAGGTAACCGACGTCCTCCAGAACGCTAAAGCAGAGGAAGAAAAATCCCACCACGGGCAGAATAATGGCCACGGCGTATGTCAGCCCCACTGTGATAAGGCCGTACTCCCCCACAAACATATCCTGAATCCACGGCACGGGTATGAAGGAGAATAGCCATATTGCCGCTGGATTGACGTATCTCTCGAATAGTACCGACTCAACGAAATCAACTACTATTCCCGCCCCTAGTACCC
>JASLXI010000230.1 GCA_030740415.1 Dehalococcoidia bacterium | reverse complement strand
GCCCCGATTATGCCTATTCTCATGAGAGGTCCTCGGCCTTCAGGGGCGTTCCTGGAGCCGTATTTGTACAAGAAACAGGCCCAGACTGGGCACGGCTTTCCCGTGCGAGCTGTCCCAGGGACATCTTATCCATCCACAGGTACACAAGGCCGAGTAACGTCACCGGTACCAGAAGGGCCGTATGGACGACGATAGTGTAGGCTCCTGCGGTGTTTGCCTCGGTACCCAGCAGGGTGAGGGTGGCGGCCGCACCAACCTCGAAGGCACCAATGCCACCTCCAGCCGCAGGAATGGAGGTGGCAAGGTTTGCTACAGAGGTGACCAGCAAAATGACTCCGGCCATTTCCACCGGATTGAAGACCTGATCAAGGCTGAATGAGAACGCGAGGAGATAGTACATCGCCGCCTCTAGCAGCCACACGGGTAAGGAAAGCAGAAGGACCACCAGAAGGCGACGAGGGTTCTGCAGGACTGCCAGGCCATCGATGAACAGGTGAACCAACCCCCTTACCTTCGAGCTTACCGGATCGGGAAGAATCCCAGTGATCCGGTCCACCAGGGCCTCCACCCATCGGGGCGAGGAGGAGACGAGAACCATGGAGACGGCCGTGAGAACAAATGGCATGGACATGGCAAGAGCGAGGAGCATCCACGGTATGCCCGCCTTTTCACCCAGGCCTTGGAGCAGGCCGACCAGTGGCAGAAACAGCGAGACCACCGCAGCAAGGAAGAGCAGGGTGAGGCCATCAACGACACGTTCAACGACGATGGTGGCTAGAACAGATACCTTGCTGACTTTCTCTCGTTCGCCCAGATAGTAGGCCCGCACAACTTCGCCCAGACGCACGGGGAGGAGGTTGTTGGCCATGTATCCCACCACTACAACAGGATAGAGCTTAGTAACCGCCAAGGTCTTCACCGGGGACAGGAGGTACTGCCAGCGCAGGGTGCGGAAATAAACGGCTACAAAGTAGACCAGGATAGCAGGAACGAGCAGGAAGTAGTCGGCCTCTCCCAGCTTCTCCCAGGTCTCTCCCAGGTCCATGCGAGAAAAAAAGAGGCCCAGGAAGAAGAGGCTTACTCCGATCGCCAGCCAGAACCGGTAGGACTTGAGCAAAGGCAAGGCTCCATAAATATGGGTACTTTCGGAATTCGATTTCCTAAAATCCAGTATAGCTTCAAAGGGCGAGGCTGGACAAGCAGGAGCAGGGCGCAGCCCCTTGGTAGGAGAGTATGTCTGGTCACTGAGGACGGGACAAGGTCACCCAAGATTCCGCATTCCGCTATGCTGCATTAGGAATCACATCCGCATGACCTTTTAGAGAGAATCAGCCAAAGAGGTAACGGGCAAGCCTACTCATCCTTGGGGAAATAGGCAACCGCCCTGTGGTAGAGGAAGTCGATGTCGGTCTTGCGATAAATAAAGTAGTCGAGGCCCTCCCGCCATTTATCCCTGCTGAAGAGATTACCGAACACATCCGCAACGCGAAGACAGGGCTCTACGGGCTCCTCGCTGCAGGGCTTGTACCCCTCGGCAGGCCACCACAGATACAGGAACTCTTCGGCAGGAGCGTAGCCGTTCAGGTACTGGGCAAGCCTCTGCTTGTTGCCGTCGCTAACGAGCAGAACCGAGCCCTTGGGGGCCTCGGTCACGTTGCTCAGGTCAGCGTAGTCGACATTCTTGAAGTCCCGTATGTACCAGACCATGCCCCAGTATATGTCTCTGTCCACCGTCAGCCCTAACTCGTCTCCTTCGCCGGATCGCTGGGCTACCGCCATGACCTCGTCCATGATTCTGGGTACGTCGCCGGAGTCCTGGGCATAGGCCAGCATCTCCACTGGCACGTCGCCGTTGTTATAGCTGGCCTGCCAGCCAGCCCTGACGGCAAAGACCAGAAGTATCAGAGCAAAGGAAAGAGCCACCACTCTGAATCCATTGGTAACTCCGGACCGCAGGATGAGATGAATACCCAAGCCCACTACTGTGAAAGCAATAGCTAGTAATGACCAGAACTCCAGAAAGTTCATGAAGTTTCCTCGCTCTACTCGGTACAAGAGAAGTCTGAGCAGCAAGTAAAGCAGAAGGGCTGTCATGGGCACGAGGTACAATCCCCCGGCCCGCCAGACACGCCGCCACGTGACAACCACAAAGATGTCGCCGATGAGCTTTCCCGAGAGCACGATCATGGGAAGAGCTATGTTCACCAAGAGCCAGGGCATCTTCTCCCCGGCGATGGAGTACATGACGAAGGTCAGGACAACCCAGTACACGAGGAACCGGGTGAAGCAATTACCCCTGATTACGTAGTACAC
>JASLXI010000022.1:3090-8689 GCA_030740415.1 Dehalococcoidia bacterium | reverse complement strand
ACCATAACTGCCGCTGCCGACGAACTGACCCCAGTGCTTACCGTAACTACATCGGCCGCTCTGGACAAAGACGATGTCACCGTGACCGTAACGTCCAGCGAAGCTCTGGTTATCAATCCTCAAATATCGACCACGACCACAGAGCCTGCTGCTGGTGTAGTCGCTGGCGATGCCGCCCTTACGGTGACATCCACCGGCACCAAGAGCTGGACCGCTAAGTTCTCGAACGGTACCGGCGGCTCCAGTGAGCAGTGGATTGTTGTGACCGGCACAGACGTTCAGAGTAATTCATCGATCGTCGGGGATGATTCTCCAACAGACGACCAGTTCAGCTTTGAGGTGGATGACGCGGATCCCACGGTATCCTTCGTTGATGCCGGCGGGCTAGGCCTTGGTGCCACCGATCAGGAAGAGGGAGCCATCTGGATAGTGGCCGTCTTCGACGAGGACGAGTACACCGGCGACTCCTACAAGAAGGTAACCGTGACCGCCATGTCTCTGGAGGACGAGGATGGGGTGGTGATCAACTCCGATATCACCGACCTGTTCTCCAGTGACAACATCAGCTATACCCTGGCGGTCGACCTGGCGCCTGGTGATGACTACAACTTCGAGATAACTGCCGAGGACTCGGCAGGCAACGAGGTAACCGACGACGTTGACTTCGATGTCGTGAAGCGTACGGCCTTCTCGTTGGACCTGAAGCCAGGCGTGAACCTGGTGTCCATACCCGGTACACCAGTGGGAGACGGCGGGAACCTCAATACCATGCTCGAGGACCTGCCCGTGACTGCCGTAGTTACCTACAGCAGAGCACTAGACTTGGCTGGGGAGAACCCCTGGCTGACCTCCACCCTGGACGCGGAGACAGGCCTCTTTACAGGTGACATCTCCGTGCTCGAACCGGGCAAGGCCTACTTCATCACCGCCACGGCCAGTACCACGGGCAAGGTGCTCATTGAGCAGCCAGCCATGGTGCTGCCACCGACCATAGCGGTCAGGCAGGGCTTCAATGCCATAGGCTTCTGGGCCATCTCCGGTGCAGCCAGCGCCGACATAGATGAATACCTAAACAGCGTTAGCTGGACCGTCGCCTACACCTTCGACCCCACCCCAGGCGTCGGCTGGACGGTCATCCGCCCAGACAACCCAGCAGTCCTTGACGTCGAGGCTGCCGAAGGCAAGGGCTACCTGGTCTTCATATCCGAGGACGGGACGCTCACACCGTAACATCCCCGTCTAACCGGCAATAGGAATCTCAAAAGAAGCCTCCCTCCTCATGGTTTGAGGAGGGAGGCTTCTTTTCGGACGGTCTCTATCCCCTCACCCTGACAAATAGCTTCCTTGCAGACCGCATATCCCACCTCTCGATAGCGTCTCTCACCAAGGGGGCCCCATGTCATTTGAGTCCTTCGGCCCTGCTCAGAGTAAACTCCCAGCGAAGAACCTGAGACATATGTCACATAGGACAATGACTAGTCAGCATGACAATGCCATTCCGAATGGATCCAGTGTAATCCTGCACATTCCCTGCCTTCCTGATCGCTTCAACTTTGCTCGGAGAGTAAGGTTCCACCCAATACCTTTGCCAAACAGGCAGAACAAAGGAGTAAGTGGTTCCGGAACTTCCTCTGGGCAGCCCATCCCAGGTTCTTCTAAGCACCGAAGGAAAGGAGTGGAGGATATCCCCGGACCAGGCTACTCCCGGTGTCAACTTACAAACCGCAGAACATCGTCAGACAAGTGCAGACAGTTCCTCTACCTATACCTATTCGAAGAGTGCAGAGTTCTACCCAGAGCCTGACCGAGGCATGTGCACATACCTTTTCTTCTATAGAAAAGAAGGCAGGGAGGAGCGTGGGCAAATAAACAGGGTGTGGAGGGATGCTTTCAGATTCTAATCTCGCCTCTCACCTTAGTAAGGGAAGGGAGCGGAAACACGGTCTTGACGTAGTCGGATGAGTACGGCCTTTGAGGCGCTAAGCAGCAGTCGAATAACCTCACATCCCTTCCAGTGCTCAGTAGCAGGGACGGCCAGTTGGGAACTTCCTACTCGTCCCGGTCAGCTTTACCACGGAAGCGGCGCACTATCTGCCAGGCCCCGGGCAACACCATGCCAGCTAGCAGAAGCTTGACGGCGTCCCCGCCAATGAATGGAAACAACCCACCCCTCAGCATCTTATCCAGAACGTCACTGCCGGCGATAGCATCGTAGTAGGTCAGGTCAAGGCCTGGTATCGTAGCGAATGCGATAAACATCGCAAGCCAGGGCAATCCCACAATGTAGATGCTCAAGTTGCCCACCACCATCGCCAGGGACACCCTAGCTCGACGGTCCCAGCCACGCTCCGCCAACAGGCCTACAAGGTAAGCTCCAAGAACAAACCCAACAATATATCCCCCACTGGACAGGTCCCACACAAGTCCGTCTGTACCAGCCCACGGAAGGATAAAGTGGATCGTCTCCTCCTTCAGCAGGCTTGATGAAGGCGCGAATACGGGCAGCAAGAACATGCCCATCAACATATATACCACCATGCTCAGAGCACCTCGCCTGCTTCCCAGAGCACCACCTGTGACCAACACCGCAAAGGTCTGACCAGTTATGGGAACGGTGGTGCCTGGGAACTTGATTGCAATCTGGGCAAAAACCGCAGTTAAGAACGCGAATCCTACAATTAGCGCTGCCTCTACCAGCAAGCCTCTGCGGGGCAATACGGCATCGACGAGCGTGGAAGTCCTGGATACTGATTGTGCTTGCACAGGCTGACCTCTCATCCTAGTCTAGTCTCAACGGCGTGAAGTATAACAATGGCTTTCCACACGGTCAACATCTATTGACACGCTTTGCAGCCCAATGGTAAATTTCAGCCAGAGCCCTTTGCAGACCCACCGCCAAACAGCATTCAGGCACCGGGGAGAGATGCTTACCAAAAGAAAAACAGAGCTTCTCAAGACCCTCGTCGGAGAGTACATTGAGTCAGCCAGCCCTATAGGATCCGAGGCCGTCGCAAGAAAACACTCCCTGGGTGTCAGTTCGGCCACTGTCCGCAACGATATGGCCGACCTGGAGGAACAGGGCTACATCTCCAGGCCGCATCACTCCGCAGGCGCCGTGCCTTCGGACAAGGGATACCGCTTCTACGTTGAGACCCTTCCCCAAGTTGAGGAGCTCCCACTAGCGTTCCAGTACACCCTTCGTTACCAGTTCACAAAAGCTGAACCAGACATTGAGGGTTGGACTCGACTAGCGGCGACGGCCTTGGCGCAGTTGGTAAACAACGCCGCCTTGGTTACATATCCCAGAGAGCCAGAGTCTCGTCTCATGCGCATAAACCTCGTGCAGGTCCAGGATTCCCTGGCATTCCTCATCCTGGTCCTCCAGGAAGTTAAGCTCAGGAAGCAGCTCCTACCCCTCAGCGAACCCCTTTCCAACGATGACCTTCAAACGGTAGCAAACAGATTGAGCACCTCTCTGAAGGGCCTGAGCCGCCAGGAGATATTGGCAGCAACGGCGGATGCTTCCCCTTTCGAGCGCACTGTCACCGACATGGTTCTTGACATCATGGAAGCTGAAGACCGGGCACTCTACGGGGACCACTATATCGAGGGACTGCGACACCTTCTTAATCAGCCCGAATTCTCTCAGGGAGAGAGGGCCAGAGAGATAGTGGACGTCTTAGAAGACAAGGACCTTCCCAAGGTCGTATTGGCAGAGGCCCCAGAATGGGGACATATGAAAGTAATTATTGGGGAAGAAAACCGTGTCACCTTCCTTCACCCCCTCAGCATGGTTGTATGCCAGTACGGCCTTCCAGGCGGTGGCCTGGGTTCCATAAGCGCCCTGGGTCCAAAGAGAATGGAGTACCCCCGGACCATAGCCGGAGTCCGTTTCATCTCCTCCCTCATGACAGACCTGCTGACCCAGGTACACGGCTAACATACCCCACGCCTTCTGTGTCGGCACCATAATAAGGCCTCTTAGCCTTAATCGCGCCTGCATAAATACACAGGGTCGATAAGCAACTCGGCATCTCAACGGGTCTGGTACCTTTACCGGGTCTTCACTTTAAGATATGGGAATCCCTCATAGCTTTACCACTAGGTTCAGCATCTCCCTGCATAAAGAAGAAGACACCACCCTAGCACTGCTGGGAGAGCGAATTCCCGGGAGGAGATAGTATTGATTACGACGACACCTACCCAGGTAGGTAGCTTTGGCAACAAGCTAGAAGCCCGATGCGACAAGGCAGTGAGGCTCGCCGTATTGCTCTCTACAGCTCAGACAATATAGATTGAGAGCCGCTAGTTATAGCGGTTCTGTCAGTTGCACATGGCTTCCTGAAGTTTCACTAGTGAAATTGGGCTACGAGCGAAAGAGTAACCCTCCGTTGGTTTCCCCTCTAGCAGCTTCGAAAGCATCTGATACGTAAACATAATATCCCTAAGCTTTCCAAAACCGCCTTCCAGAGACTCTTGTCTGCCCCCAACCCCACGGCCTCAAATATATTCTAGAAGGGCCAGGCCTTGGACAGAGTTACCCTTGTTCTTGACCAGATAGCAACAGATGCGTCACTCCACCGGCCCCAGATTCACAGACTCACGGTTTTCACATACTCTGCTCCTGGCAAAATCAATAGCCACATTATCCTGCTGAAAGGCCAAGCCAAGCCGTTGCACATGAGCCACATGGACACACCGAAGGAGTGTACTGTACTAACCCTCGCAAGAAACTCAACGGGCTTGAACGGGCTGGCCATGTAGTCGTCTGCACCCAGTTCCGAGCCCTTCATTATCTCCTCCAGAGTGTCTCGCACAGTGAGCACCACTATGGATATTGCCGATGACCTCCTGATCTGAGCGCAGACATCGAAGCCATCCATGTCCGACACTTCCAGACCAAGAATGACGATGTCCGGGTTTTCAGGCCCGATCATCTTCATCCCATGCTCACCCAGTTGCGCGTGTGATACACAGGCATCCGGCCATCGCACCTCGAAGCGCAACATCACCCCCTCAGCCACCGCAGGATTGTCTTCGATCTGCGCAATTCTCATAGATTTCTTCCTGGCTAAACAATAGGAGATAACTCTCATGTCCATTGTCGCTTCTTTCGGTGCCGACTCCATGACTAATTAGTACCGTCGTGCACAGGGAAAATGTCCTCAGGGTGCTCTGAGCCACCCAAACAGGTTGGTTTAGGGGTAAAATAGCCTTATGGAGTTCTATGAATGGCGATACATTCTACATGCCGACCTGGACGCCTTCTACGCCTCGGTGGAGCAGTTGGACAATCCACAGTACAGAGGTCGCCCACTGGTCGTCGGAGGCTCTCCGGAAGAGCGAGGAGTCGTGGCCGCTGCCTCTTACGAGGCTCGCAGGTACAAAATCCACTCCGCCATGCCCATGCGGACCGCGATGAGGCTGTGCCAGGAACTGATAAGAGTCTCCCCACGCTTCGACCGGTACCACGAGATGTCGGGCATGGTCATGGACATCTTCCTGCAGCTGACACCCCTTGTAGAGCCCCTATCTATGGATGAGGCATACCTGGACATCAGCATAGAGGTTCCCCAAGAGAGCGTGGACAACGTAGCGA
>JASLXI010000022.1:0-3080 GCA_030740415.1 Dehalococcoidia bacterium | reverse complement strand
CAAAGACAGGACAGGGCTGGTGGTGAGCATAGGTGGAGGAGCTTCCAAGACCGTGGCCAAGGTCGCCTCTCAACTCGCCAAGCCAGACGGACTCCTCCTTGTAGAACCTGGCGGTGAACAGGCCTTCCTTGCCCCCCTGCAGGTCAGTATCCTGTCCGGCATAGGACCAAAGACGGCCGAGGTGCTCCAAGGCCACGGGGTCACCACCGTAGGCGACCTGAGTGTCTGTAATCCAGGATGGTTGCAGCAGACCCTAGGCAAGCGGGGTCTGGAGCTGAAGGAGCGGGCAATGGGAATAGACCACAGCCGCGTCTCTTCTCACCGAGAGACCAAGTCCATAAGCTCCGAGGAGACCATGTCTCTGGATGTGGGAGAGGAAGCGGACCTTGTGAAGAGAGTCGAGCGGATGGCCCACGGGGTAGCCGCAAGGCTTCAGAAGAGCCAGCTAACCGGAAAGACCATCACCATCAAACTGCGACTGGCCGATTTCACTACTTTAACACGACAGAGGACCCTGCCTGCCTCAACATCCGACGCGGATATCATCGCTCCCATGGCCTGCGACTTGTTGCGCCGTGAACTGCACTCAGGGCGCAAATTTCGCCTGGTGGGTGTGGGTGTCTCAGGTTTCCAGGAGTCCCAGCAACTACCCCTCTTCCCCCAGCTTTGATGCTGGACACCCAACGACCAAACTGCGCGCCTTTCCCAGCATAAGCCCTGGAACTACTGCTTTGAGAAGTGCTAAGATGCCATATACCTCGTAACGACCACCTTAACTTTCATCAATAACCATGTCTAGCGCCACATATCCAAACCTCTCAAAGACACGGTTTACGGCGGGCCTCCAGTGTCTGAAGCTCCTTTACCTAGGCACGTACTCCCGTGAGCTTGCCGACCCCGTGGATTCTAGTCAGCAAGCCCTCTTCGACTCCGGCACAGACGTCGGGGTACTCGCAAGACAGCGCTTTCCCGATGGCCTCCTCATCGATGCCCCCTACAACGCACACTCACGAGCAGTTGCAAGTACCGCCAAGTCTCTTTCAGACGCATTCGTCCGAGCAATCTACGAAGCCGCCTTCGATTTCGAAGGCATCAGGATCAGGGTGGACATCCTCAAACGCAACAACAACCACACCTTTGATCTGATTGAGGTCAAGTCCAGCACCAGGGTCAAGCAAGAGCACATAACAGACACCGCCATTCAACTGCACGTCCTAGAGGGCTTAGGCGTTCCTGTAGGAAGGATATTTCTGCAACACATCGATAACACCTATGTATACCAGGGTGGCCCGTACGATCTGGGCAAGCTTTTCCGCCTGGAGGACATCACCGAGCAAGTCCGCTTCTACCTGCAATCCATTCCAGAGTCCCTGGCTGGCATGTGGGAAGCCCTGCGCTTGGGTCAAACGCCCCCTATGGAAATCGGCTCCCATTGCACCAAGCCATACAAATGCCCATTCTACAGCTACTGCCACCAGGGCTTACCTGAGCACTACATAGAGCAGCTCCCCCGGGCCAAGCCGAAATTCATAGAAGGACTGCGTGCATCGGGCATCTTGAGCATTGGCGACATACCACCAGACTATCCCGGTCTCTCTGCAGACCAGAAACGCGTTCGAGAAGCGGTCGTCACGGACAGGCCATACGTCGGCCCGGGACTGACCAACGCCCTGTCACGTCTCACCTATCCCCTCCAGTTCCTCGACTTCGAGACCTTCAACCCCGCACTCCCTGTCTATCCGGGAACGCGCCCCTACCAGGTCATACCTTTCCAGTGGTCGCTGGATATACAGCATTCCTCGGGTGAGACCAGCAATACCTCCTTCCTCCACGACGGCAACAATGACCCACGTGAGGCCTTTACAACAGGCCTCCTAGACGTCATAAGCCCCCAGGGGACCATACTGGTCTACTCCTCCTATGAGAAAACAATCATCGAACAGCTAGCCAACCAGTTCCCCCAGTATCAAGACGGCCTGCTTGCCCTTCCGGAACAGTTTCTGGACCTGCTGACTCTTGTGAGGACACACTTCTATCACCCAGGCTTCCACGGCAGCTACTCCATAAAGGCGGTGCTTCCAGCCCTGGCTCCCGACATGACCTACAGCGCTCTTGCAATACAAGACGGCTCCGTAGCGTCCGTCTACTTCGCCAGGATGATCGCACCGGACACCCAGGCCAACGAGCGTGAGCAGCTTCGAAAGGCGCTTCTCGACTACTGCCAGCAGGACACCCTCGCGATGGTGCGCGTCCTTCAGGAGCTTCAATCCATGAGCCAGCCGAATGCGTCCCGACCATAATTAGACAAAGGCTCCCATCACTTGGGCTACGAGAGCATCGTATATAGGCACAAAGCCTGGCAAAGGATAGAATTGCCCCCACCCTACCAGTACCACAGCTGTGCATTTGTGGGTGTAGGGCCCTGCCCTGCCTACAATATTTGACATACCCATCCCATCTGCCCTACAATCGCCGTTGGCCATGGATTACGCAATAGTAGAGACTGGCGGCAAACAGTACACAGTCCACCCAGGGGACACCCTTCAGGTGGAGAAGCTGTCCGCTGCCCAGGAAGAGGTGCTGGAGCTCGACCAGGTACTGCTCGTCGCCAAAGACGGGATCGTAAAAGTAGGCCAGCCCCTGGTGGAAGGGGCCAGAGTAAAAGCAGAGGTCGTCGAGCATGGTAAGGCTCCCAAAGTGACCGTTTTCAAGTTCAAGCCCAAGGTAAGATACAAGCGCAAAGTGGGACATCGACAGCAGTACACAGAACTCAAAATCACAGAGATCGTAGACGGGTAGCAGCCCCCAACGCGCAGGCGCGCGTCCAGGTCTCGAAGGACGACATCAGATGGCTCATAAGAAGGGCGGAGGAAGCAGCCGCAACGGACGTGACAGCAACTCCCAGCGCCTCGGCGTCAAGCGGTACGATGGCCAGTTAATAAGGGCTGGCACAATCATCGTCAGGCAACGAGGCACTCGAATACAGTCCGGTAACAACGTGGGCGTAGGACGAGACCATACCCTGTTCGCCCTGACCGACGGCCGCGTGAAGTTCGAGCACGCCACTAAATTCAAGAAAC
>JASLXI010000229.1 GCA_030740415.1 Dehalococcoidia bacterium | reverse complement strand
CTACCGCTGGTGATGTTCCTTTCGCAATTCAGTAATTAGATCCCCTTGGATTAAGTTGAGGAGTTGCCCGTGGATCGCATACGGAATATAGGTTTTATTGCTCATATAGATGCCGGCAAGACCACCGTTACAGAACGGGTCTTGTTCTTTACGGGACGGACCTACAAGATAGGCGAAGTCCATGATGGCACCGCGGTGATGGACTGGATGTCCCAGGAAAAAGAACGGGGCATCACTATTACTGCAGCGGCTACCACCTGCGAGTGGAATGATTATCGCATCAACATCATAGATACGCCGGGCCATGTGGACTTCACCGCGGAGGTGGAGAGGAGTCTCCGGATTCTGGATGGGGGGGTGGTAGTCTTTGACGCGGTGGCTGGGGTGCAGCCCCAGTCTGAGACGGTATGGAGGCAGGCCGATAGGTATCAGGTGCCCCGTGTTTGCTTTATCAACAAAATGGACAGGGTGGGAGCTGACTTTCACCGCACTATAGACATGATAACCCATAGGTTTAATGCGAATCCTGTGGCAATACAACTCCCTGTGGGGGCTGAGGACTCCTTCAGGGGTGTGGTGGACCTATTGGAAGAGACGGCGATGATGTTCCCGGAGAATGGAGACTTTACCCCCCAGGAATCTCCCGTCCCACGAGAGATGATGGAGGATGTCCGTAGCTATAGAGACCGGCTGGTCGAAAAGGTAGCGGAAACCGACGATATTTTGATGGCCAAATACCTCGAGGAAGAGCCCATCTCCAAAGAGGAGATAAGACAGGCACTCAGGAGAGCTACAATAAAGAATGCCATTGTTCCGGTGCTTTGCGGCGCCTCCCTTCGCAACAAGGGTATCCAGGCCATGCTAGATGCCGTTTGCTACTACCTTCCTTCACCCTTGGACGTGCCTGCTGTCAGTGGCATCCGTCCCAAAACGGGTGAGCAGGTATCTATGGAGGCTAATGAGTCCTCTCCCTTCTCCGCCCTGGCTTTCAAGGTCATGACGGACCCTCACGTAGGGCGTCTGGTATACCTCAGGGTCTACTCAGGTCAGGTGAAAGCGGGAACCTCCGTATACAACTCCACCCAAGGCATCCGTGAGCGGATGGGTAGAGTGCTCAGTATGCATGCTAACCGCCGGGAGGAAGCGGAGATCGTATCTGCCGGCAACATTGCTGCCGCAATAGGGTTGAAAAACACCTTCACAGGGGACACCATCTGCAGTGAGGGATCGCCTGTGATCCTGGAGTCCATTCGCTTCCCAGAGCCGGTCGTGTCCGTTGCAATTGAGCCCAAGACCAAGATGGATCAGGAGAAGCTCATTGACTCCCTGATTAAGCTGTCCGAGGAAGATCCTACGTTCAGGATCAAGGTTGATGATGAGACTGGGCAGACCATAATGGCGGGTATGGGGGAGTTGCACCTGGAGGTGTTGGTGGAGAGGATGAGAAGAGAGTTTCAGGTGGCAGCCAATATAGGCCGGCCTAAGGTATCGTACCGAGAAACTATCACCGAGCCCGCGAGAGCGGAAGGGAGGTTCGTACGTCAGACCGGTGGGCACGGGCAGTACGGCCACGTGTGGCTGGAGATTGAACCTTTGGAGAGGAACGCTGGTATACAGTTTGAAAACCGTATCGTGGGAGCAGCCATTCCTAGAGAGTACATTCCAGCGGTGGAGAAGGGGGTGACGGAAGCCCTGGAGACTGGCGTTCTGACGGGCTATCCCGTGATAGATGTAAGGGTGTCCCTGGTAGACGGAAGCTATCACCCGGTGGACTCATCGGAGATGGCGTTTAAGATGGCTGGTTCTATGGGTGTAAAAGAGGGCGTGAGAAGGGCCAAGGCCGTGCTACTAGAGCCGGTTATGGAAATCGAAGTAGTAACCCCGGGCGAGTTCCTTGGCGAGGTGCTGGGTGACCTGGGAGCACGACGGTCTCGCGTTCGCAATATCGAGGGAGAGGATACGCTGCAGACCGTAAGAGCTTTTGTGCCATTGGCGGAGACCTTCGGATACATTACAACTCTGCGCTCCATTACCCAGGGAAGGGCTAGCCAGTCTATGGAGTTTCACCATTACGAGGAAGTTCCCCAGGGAGTGGCCCAGGAATTGGTAAAGGTATAAGGTAGAGCATATGCCGAAGATTCGCATTGTACTAAGAGCGTTCGATCACAAGATTCTGGATGTCTCTGCAACCCAGATAGTGGAGGCTGCGGAGCGGACTGGTGCGGGTGTGGCTGGCCCAGTGCCATTGCCCACGTCTATCAGAAGGTTCTGTGTTATCCGCTCTCCTCACATAGACAAGGACTCACAGGAGCATTTCG